>NZ_JASJXB010000012.1:0-145483 GCF_035018885.1 Variovorax sp. LG9.2
TTGCCGTGGTCGACGTGACCGATGGTGCCCACGTTCACGTGGGGCTTGGTACGGGCGAATTTTCCTTTTGCCATTTTTCAATCCTTGAAAGAGCAGGCCCGTGTGAGGTTTAACGTCTGCACCATGTTGCTGAATCTCTCGCCACGGGCAACGAGAGGCACACAGTCGCAGACAAATCTATGAATTACCTGGAGATCACTTGGCGCGGGCAGCGACGATTGCTTCGGCCACATTGCGCGGAGCTTCAGCGTAGTGCTTGAACTCCATCGTGTACGTGGCTCGGCCTTGCGACATCGAACGCAGCGTCGTCGAGTAGCCGAACATTTCCGACAAAGGCACTTCAGCCTTGATCGTCTTCCCGCCACCCATCATGTCTTCCATGCCTTGAACCATACCGCGACGCGATGACAGATCACCCATCACGTTGCCGGCGTAGTCTTCAGGCGTTTCGACTTCCACGGCCATCATCGGCTCGAGGATGACCGGCTGGGCCTTGCGGGCGCCTTCCTTGAAACCGAAGATCGCAGCCATCTTGAATGCCATTTCGTTCGAGTCCACATCATGGTAGGAGCCGAAGTGCAGCGTGACCTTGACGTCGACGACCGGATAGCCGGCCAGCACGCCTTGGGTCAGCGCTTCGACAACACCCTTTTCCACTGCTGGAATGTATTCGCGCGGCACGACACCGCCCTTGATCGCATCGACGAATTCGAAGCCCTTGCCCGCTTCTTGCGGCTCGATCTTGAGCACGACATGGCCGTATTGACCCTTGCCGCCGGACTGGCGCACGAACTTGCCTTCGGCATCTTCGACGGTCTTGCGGATCGTCTCGCGGTAAGCAACTTGCGGCTTGCCGACGTTAGCTTCCACGCCGAATTCGCGACGCATGCGGTCAACGATGATTTCCAGGTGCAACTCGCCCATGCCGGCAATGATCGTCTGACCCGATTCTTCGTCCGTCTTCACACGGAACGAAGGGTCTTCCTGAGCGAGGCGCTGCAAGGCGATACCCATCTTTTCCTGGTCCACTTTGGTCTTCGGCTCGACAGCCTGCGAGATCACGGATTCCGGAAAGATCATGCGCTCGAGCGTCAGGATCGCATTCGGATCGCACAGGGTTTCGCCCGTGGTCACTTCCTTCAGGCCGATGCACGCCGCAATGTCGCCGGCGCGAATTTCGCTCACTTCGACGCGGTTGTTGGCGTGCATCTGCACGATCCGGCCAATGCGCTCCTTCTTGCCCCGAATCGGGTTGTAAACGCTGTCACCCTTGGTCAGTACGCCCGAATAAACGCGCACGAAGGTCAGCTGGCCCACGAATGGATCCGTCATCAGCTTGAATGCGAGCGCTGAGAACTTTTCGCTGTCGTCGGCTTTGCGCGTTGTCGGCACTTCGTCTTCGTCCATGCCCTTGACCGGGGGAATGTCGGTCGGCGCAGGCATGTATTCGACGACGGCGTCGAGCATGGCTTGGACGCCCTTGTTCTTGAACGCGGAGCCGCACAACATCGGCTGGATCTCGCCCGCGATCGTGCGCTGGCGAATGCCGGCCTTGATTTCGACTTCGGTCAATTCCTCGCCTTCGAGGTACTTGTTCATCAGCTCTTCGCTCGACTCGGCGGCCGCTTCGACGAGCTTTTCGCGGTATTCCTTACAGACTTCAGCGAGGTTTTCAGGAATCTCGCTGTACGTGAACGTCACGCCCTTGTCGTCATCCCAGATGATGGCCTTCATTTTGACGAGGTCGACGATGCCCTGAAAGCGCTCTTCGGCACCGATGGGGATCTGGATCACGACCGGGTTGGCCTTCAGTCGGTCGACCATCATCTGGCGCACGCGGAGAAAGTCGGCGCCGGTGCGGTCCATCTTGTTGACGAACGCAAGACGCGGAACCTTGTACTTGTTGGCTTGACGCCAGACAGTTTCCGACTGGGGTTGCACGCCGCCGACCGCGTCGTACACCATGACAGCACCGTCTAGCACGCGCATCGAGCGCTCGACTTCGATCGTGAAGTCGACGTGACCGGGGGTGTCGATGATGTTGATGCGGTGTTCTTCGAAAGTACCCGCCATGCCCTTCCAGAAGCAGGTGGTGGCAGCCGAGGTGATCGTGATGCCGCGCTCTTGCTCCTGCTCCATCCAGTCCATCGTCGCAGCGCCGTCGTGCACTTCGCCGATCTTGTGGTTGACGCCCGTGTAGAACAGGATGCGCTCGGTCGTCGTGGTTTTGCCAGCGTCGATGTGCGCAGAGATACCGATATTGCGGTAGCGCTCGATGGGGGTCTTGCGTGCCATGAAAAATTACTCCGTTAACGGATGAAAGCCCGCCCACCAAGCGGTGGGTCGGGCTTCCAGCCAGTCTGATTTGAGGGGACCGTTTAGAAGCGGAAGTGGCTGAAAGCCTTGTTGGCTTCGGCCATGCGGTGCACTTCGTCGCGCTTCTTCATCGCGCCGCCACGGCCTTCCGTGGCTTCCATGAGTTCGTTGGCCAAACGAAGGGCCATCGACTTTTCGCCGCGCTTGCGTGCGGCTTCCTTGATCCAGCGCATCGACAGCGCCAGACGACGGACCGGGCGAACTTCGACCGGCACCTGATAGTTCGCACCGCCCACGCGGCGCGACTTCACTTCAACCATCGGCTTCACGTTGTTGATGGCCATGGTGAAAGCTTCGACCGGATCTTTGCCCGGGTTCTTCTTTTCAATTTGCTCGAGGGCGCCATAAATGATGCGCTCGGCGATCGCTTTTTTGCCGCCTTCCATGATCACGTTCATGAATTTGGACAGCTCGACGTTGCCGAACTTTGGGTCCGGAAGGATTTCACGTTTGGGGACTTCGCGACGACGTGGCATGTTACTAACCTCTTTGCTTCAGTTGGCACCGTTTCCAGCGCCGCGAGAGCCAACAATAACTCTCACTTACTCGGCCCAGAATCGGGCCACTTCGTTCGATGCACCCGCCAAGGCACGTCGAACACCGTTTTTTAACGCAGAAGGCTTAAGCCTTCTTGGGGCGCTTAGCGCCGTACTTGGAACGCGACTGCTTGCGGTCTTTCACGCCTTGCAAGTCGAGCGAACCGCGCACGATGTGATAACGCACGCCCGGCAAGTCTTTGACACGACCGCCGCGAACCAGCACGACACTGTGTTCCTGCAAGTTGTGGCCTTCGCCGCCGATGTACGAGATGACCTCGAAGCCATTCGTCAGGCGCACTTTGGCAACCTTACGCAATGCCGAGTTCGGCTTTTTGGGGGTCGTGGTGTAGACCCGGGTGCAGACACCGCGACGTTGCGGCGAGTTCTGCATGGCAGGGCTTTTCGAATTGATCTTTTCGACCGTTCGACCCTGACGCACCAGTTGATTGATGGTTGGCATGAATGAGTTAGTCCCAAAACGGCATCCCCGGCGAATTCCTCGTCGTGACGCGAGGGACCTGAGATGCAAAAACGTGAAACCCTTCGAAATAGCGCCGAGCGCCGTCGAAGGCACCTCGGGAATTTCCGAAAAGCCCACGAGTATAGCAGCCCAGCCGCCGCCAACCAACTCTCTCGCTTACTTGATCCAGAGCCGTACAGCGTCCCAGGCGCGGCCGAGGATGCCGGCTTGCTCCACCGGCTCCAGTGCAACCAGTGGAATGTCGGCCACCGACTGGTCGCCGAGCGTGACCTTCAGCGATCCGACCGCCTGGAACTTGGTAATCGGCGCCACCAGCGGGTCAGGCCGGGCGAGTTGCGTCTTGATTTTACCGGCCGAGCCCGATGGCACAGCCACCACGATGGCTTCAGGCCGGCCAAGCTTGAGTGTGTTGACCCTGCCCTTCCAGATGGCGGGCGTGGCAACCGGCTGATCCGCATCGAAAAGCAGCACGTCGTCATAGGCGGTGTAGCCCCAGTTCAGCAGCTTTTGCGATTCGTTGGCGCGCGCGGTTTCGCTCGACGCACCGAGGATGATCGACAGCAGCCTGCGACCGCCCGGCAGGTTCGGAAAGTCGCGGTTGGCGGTGGCGATCATGCAAAACCCCGCGGTGTCGGTATGCCCGGTTTTCAGGCCGTCGATCGTCGGATCGCGAAACAACAGCACGTTGCGATTGGTGTCGTTGGTCGATGGAGTGCCAGGGTAGCGGTACTTCTTGATCGCGTAGTACTTTGTTTCTTCGGGAAAGTCGTGGATCAATCGCGTGGCCAGAATGCTCAAGTCGCGCGCCGTCGTGATGTGACCCGGTGCCGGCAATCCTTCGGGATTCTTGTACGTCGTGTTTTTCATGCCGAGCACCTTGGCCTGCTCGTTCATCAATTCAACGAAATGCTCGAGCGTGCCGCCGACGCCTTCAGCAAGCACGTTGGTCGCGTCATTGGCCGACTGAACAATCATTCCTTTGATCAGGTCGTCGACCGGCACCTGCATTTTCGGGTCGATAAACATCCTCGAACCCGGCATTTTCGAGGCACGGAGCGACACCGGCATGGTCTGCGCAAGCGTGATCTTCTTTGCGCGCAACGCGTCGAACACCAGATACGCCGACATCAACTTGGTAAGCGAAGCGGGCTCGACCGGCATGTCGATGTCTTTTTGGGCTAGCAACTGATTTGCCGTGACATCGAGCAGCAAATAACTGCGCGCGGCGACTTCCGGCGGCGCCGGAACCTGCGCGGTCGCGATCAGGCTGAACGATGCGACAGCCGCCAGCATCAGCGCGCGAAACGCGATGAAGAAACGATTCATTGGGGGGTTGGAAAAAGACGAGAAACTAATCCACGCGTAGGTGGCGGGCGACAAGCTGCTTGAGCAACGGCAATTGTCCGTGAAAGAAATGACCGCCCCCGGGAACTACCGTGACAGGAAGTGACTGCGGGCGCGCCCAGTCCAGCACGGCTGCCAGCGGAACGGTGTCGTCCTGTTCTCCGTGCACGACCAGCGTGCGTTCGTGCGCCGCCTCTGGCAACGGTCCCGGTGGCACCCGTGCAACGCTGGCACCAACCAGTGCCACGCGCTGAATATCGCGCACCGCCCACAGCGCACTCAGCGCATTCATCGCCACAAAGGCGCCGAACGAAAAGCCCGCGATGGCCAGCGCCCCATGCGGTGCGACTTGCTCGATCACGGCACGCATATCGTCTGCCTCGCCACGTCCTTCGTCATGCACGCCTTCGCTGGCGCCGACGCCGCGAAAATTGAATCGGACTGCCGTCCAGCCCGACGCGATGAAGGCGCGGGCCAGTGTCTGCACGACCTTGTTGTCCATAGTGCCGCCGAAGAGCGGATGCGGATGCGCAATGACCACTACACCGCGCGCCTGCGTGCCCGCCGCGGCGGCGTCGCGCTCCGCCTCAATCGCGCCCGCGCCGCCGTGCAAGCTGAGCTTTTCGGTTTGCGAATTCACGGCTCAACGGCCCACGTCAGGCGGGAGCAACAGGCGATCGACGACCCGGCCATTCTTGAGATGCGAATCGACGATCTCGTCGATGTCTTCGTTGTCGACAAATGTGTACCAGACCGCCTCGGGATACACGACCGCCACCGGGCCGCCGGCACAACGGTCGAGGCAGCCCGACTTGTTCACGCGCACTTTGCCAACACCGGACAACCCGGCCTCCTTGACCTTCGCCTTGCAGCGATCAAAGCCTTGTTGGGCATCGTGCATGGCGCATGAATCCTCTCCGTTCTTGCGTTCGTTGAGGCAGAAGAAGATGTGGCGCTCGTAGTAGCCGCCAACAGCGGGTGGCGTAGATGAAAAACTGGACATCTGCAGATTCTAGGATTGCCGCGGCCGTCGAGACAGCACCAGCAGCACGTAACCCAGCGTCACGAAAGGCCAGAGCCAACCGAGCCACTGCGACAGTCCGTGAAAGCGGATGAAGCGCCCCTGCTCCCACGTTGCCAGCGTCTGCGCGAAGTACGCGCTCTCCGGCGCCTGGTTCAGCAAGCTCAAGTGCAGCACCAGCGCAATCAGGAGCAGCGCGGCCAGAAAGCGACGCGGCGCCGCGAGCAGCAGGGCACCGGCGAAAACCGCCGCGGCAATGCCGATTTGCACCGGCAAACTCAACCAGGCCCACGCGTGCTCAGGGCCATAGCTCAGCGCCGCCGACAACGCGGTAGTCGCCATCCCCATGCCGAGAGTCAATGGCAGCAACATGGCGCGTCGCACCACCGAGCGCGTCACCACGAAGGCCAGCAGGCACGGCACCAATGCGCCGAGCATCACGCACAGCAGCTCGACGCCGGGCACCAGCGGTTCGAGTTCGAACTGGCGAACCGGCATCCAGTCGATGAACGGCGTGTCTTGCAGCCAATCGGCAATGCCCGTCTCCATGCGCTCGAACACCTGGCCCAACCCGAACGTCACAGCTGCCGGGAACAGCAGCGCAGCCGGCCACAACGCAAGCAACACCAGTGCGCCACGCGAGTCTTCGACAAACCAAGCGGAGCGGGCACGGCTCCAGTGCGCCACCGCGCCGAAGCGCTCCAGCCCTGCGGCCAAGGTTGCGCCCACGAGCGCGCCTATGGTGTTGAGTCCGAAGTCGACGTTCGAAGGGATGCGCGCAGGCAGGTAGCTCTGCAATGTTTCCATGGCGAAAGAGATCGCGCCACCCGCCAGCGTGGCGCGCAGCACGGCATTGAAACCGCCGATGTCGGAGCGCGCACGCATCACGGCCACCGCCATCAGGAAGCCAAGCGGCGCGTAGCCAATCACGTTGATGCCCAAATCGAAGCCGGTCCAGTACTTCGGCCACGGCGCCGTCAGGTACGCCCACGGCGCGATGCCCTGGTCTCGCCAATCTGCGAACGGATAAAGACTGGCGTAGACGATCAGCGCCGCGTAGGCCAGGGAAAGCGGTAGCGCGGCGGTCTTGTGCGAAGCCGCCACGTTCAAAAGGGTTTGACGACGACGAGGATCACGATGGCCGTCAGCAGCAAAACCGGTGCTTCGTTGAACCAGCGGTACCACTTGTGGGTATGCCGCGCTGTGCCCGCATCGATGCGACGCAGCAGTACGCCGCAAGCATAGTGATAGCCGATGGTGGCGAGCACCAGCACCAGCTTGGCATGCATCCATCCGTTGCCTGGTCCGAGACCGATACCGTAGCCCAGCCAAAGCCAGAGTCCGAAGGCGAGCGCCGGAACAGCGAGAAGCGTTGTGAAACGCAATAACTTGCGGGCCATCAGCAACAACCGGGCTCGTTCTGCGACCGATTCCGGCGGAACCATCGCCAGGTTCACGAAAATCCGCGGGAGATAGAACAAGCCGGCGAACCAGCTGGCGATGAACACGATGTGCAGCGATTTGACCCAGAGCATCGCAGCAGTTTAGTGGCGCAAGCCGGGCAATTGACTGACCGAGGATTTGCCCGACACCGCAGGCAAAAAAAAAGCCCGGCGTCAAAACGCCGGGCTGGGAAGCCTTTTTGCTGTCACACATCGAGGCACCCGCTCAGGGAGGAAAAGCGGGGAGCGGCAAGCCGCCCGACACGGAATTTAACAAAGCGCAAACAACCTATCAAGCTTTGAGTTAACTATTTTTTGACGTTTGGTGCGGGAAAGCCAATACGAAAGCCCTCAAATCTGCGGTTTTACAGACCGAATAGTCGCCCAAACGACAATCGTTGCAATCTTTCAGATCGGGCAAAATTTCCCGCATGACTTCTCACGCTTCTTCATTTGCCGCATTTCCCGCCGGTCGGCCACGCAGGTTGCGCCGCGACGGCTTCTCGAGGAATCTAGTTCGTGAGCATGCGCTCACATCCCACGATCTGATCTATCCCGTCTTTGTGCAGGAAGGAACGCAGCGCCGGGATGCAGTGGCTTCGATGCCGGGCGTCGAACGCCTGAGCCTCGATCTGTTGCTCCCGGTGGCCGAGCAGTGCATCGCCCTAGGCATTCCGGTGATGGCGCTGTTCCCGGTCATCGACGCCAAGCTCAAAACGCCCACCGGTGACGAAGCTTTCAATCCAGACGGACTTATCCCGCGCGTGGTGTCGGCGCTGAAAGCACGCTTTCCGGAACTGGGTGTAATGACCGATGTGGCGCTCGACCCCTACACCAGCCACGGCCAGGATGGCTTGCTCGACGATACCGGCTACATCCTCAACGATTCCACCGTCGCAGTGCTGGTCAAGCAGGCCCTCACGCAATCGCAAGCCGGCGTCGATATCGTTGCACCTAGCGACATGATGGACGGTCGCATCGGTGCCATCCGCTCCGCACTGGAAGCGCGAGGCGATATTCACACGCGAATCATGGCCTACAGCGCCAAGTACGCCAGCGCCTTCTACGGGCCGTTCCGCGACGCCGTCGGCTCCGCGGCAAACTTGGGCAAGAGCAACAAGAAGGTCTATCAGATGGACCCCGGCAACAGTGACGAAGCGCTGCGCGAAGTGGCCATCGACATCGCCGAAGGCGCCGACATGGTGATGGTCAAGCCGGGCATGCCGTATCTGGACATCGTGCGCCGCGTGAAGGAAGAGTTCCGCGTGCCGACCTTCGCCTACCAAGTGAGTGGCGAATACGCGATGCTGAAGGCAGCGGCGCAAAACGGCTGGCTCGACCACGACGCTGTCGTGCTCGAAAGCTTGCTCGCGTTCAAACGCGCCGGCGCCGATGGCGTGCTGACGTATTTCGCGCTAGACGCTGCCCGCTTATTGCAAAAAAAATAGCGCGATGCGCATCTTCAAGATCACCGGCTCGCGGGTCGACGAGCACGACGCACTGGCGCCACTGGCCGCGCCTGGCGCCTGTGGGGACGACAGCTATTTGTGGCTATCGCTTACGCGCGATGAATTCCGTGCGGCGCTCGTCGCGGTACAGGGCATCCTGCAGACGGTGTGCGGCACTCAGCTGGTCGATCTGCATGTCGCGGATCTGCTGAACGATCAGTTGCCCTCGCACTACGACTACACCTCGCTGTACGACGTGCTCGTGTTTCGTCGGCTGGCCGCACGCGACGGCGCGATGCCCGGCGCAGCGAACCAGGCTGACGTAGAACGCGCGCGCGCATCCGCGCCCGCAACGCGCGGCGGACCTCCGGTGCTGCGGCGCATCGACACGCGACCGGTCGGGTTCGCGGTGTTCGACCGCGTCCTGCTGTCGGTGCATCCGTTCGATGCAGCTATGCGCGACGCCTATGCGGCCAAGCTGCTGGCCGCTGCATCCGACGGCATCAATGGGTCGACCGCACAGCACAACGCCGACCCCGCGCTCGATGCCCGCGCCGTCAGTGCACGCATGCCGACCAGCCCCGCTGACCTGATGCTGCGCGTCGTCAACCAGATCGTCGACGGCTATCTCGATCTGCGGCGCGACCTGACCACGCAGCTCGACCATTGGCAAGCCGAACTGATCGAGCCGAAGAGTCGCTTCACCAACTGGGGCGCGCTGATGGAGGCGCGTCAGTCGCTGCGTCACCTCGGCAATATTTGCGAAGACCAGCGCTCGGCGGTTCAAGACTGGATCGACTCGCAAGAGACGCTGCCTGAGCCGGAAACAAAGCCGGCACAACGCGAGCGAGACCTGCTGATGGTGCGCAGCCGGGATGCGCTGGAACACATCGAGCGCGTGGTCAACCATGTGCGGCGGCTCGAGCAGAACATAGAGACGGCGGTCCAGATGCACTTCAGCATCCAGAGCCATCGCACCAACGACATCATGCGAGTGCTGACGGTGCTGACCGCGATATTCCTGCCGCTCAACCTGATCGCCGGCATCTTCGGCATGAACTTCGAATTCATCCCGCTGGTGCACAAGTCAGATGGCTTCTGGCTCGCGATGGGCTCGATGCTGGTCGTGGCGGTGGTGCTCGTGCTCGTGTTCTGGCGGAAACGCTATCTGACGCGCAGCGCCCGCTGATCGTTCGACGCGCGTCTTCTCAGCCCATAAAAAAACGGACCCGAAGGTCCGCTTTTTCAGTCGGTCATGCTGCCGAACCGTCTTGATTACAGCCCGGCTTGACGGGTGAAAGACACCGCAGGCTTGCGGTATTGGGCCGGCACCTGATCGCGATAGAACGCACGGCGGTCGAGGCTCTGCAGCGGGTTATGCGCAGTGGCGACTGCTTCCGAACGAACGACCGAGCGCTCGGCAGTCGAAGCGATCACTTGCACGCCGGAGTTGGCACCTTCCGCATACGGGTTGTCGCTGTGCGCAGCAACGACAGCTTGCGATTGCACTTCGGCGCGGCTGGCGATCGACGTCGGCGCATGCACGCCTTCATAAGTTTCAGCTTGAGCGGCAGCAGCAGCGAACAAAGTGAGCGCGGCAGCGGCGATGATTTTCGAGGTCTTCATTTCAATTTCCTTCAACTGTTTGGATGATTTCGAACCGGTCTTGGGTGGGTGCCGCTTCCTGGTTCGGATGCGACCTCCTCGCTCGGGGCCCTGTTCACCCAGATCAACTTGTGGGCTGGTCTGTGAGATGAAGTTTGAACCGAGAATGGCAGGGAAAACCCGCAGAAAAAGAACCTCGGCGTTCACGCCGTGGAAACAATCACCTCTTTATCGGACCGCCTCGATGGACAGCTTCGACCTCATCAAAACCTTCCATGAAGTGGCTGCGCGCGGCAGCTTTTCCCGCGCCGCAACAGCGCTCGACATGTCGAAAGCGACGGTGAGCAAATACGTGGCCGAGCTCGAAACGCGCTTCGGCGTGCGCTTGCTCAATCGATCGACGCGATCCGTCAGTCTCACCGATGCCGGCCAGCTGCTGCTCGAACGCAGCAAGCCGGTGATGGAGATGGTTGCGCTGACGACTGCCGAGCTGCAGGAGCACGCCAGCAAGCCGCGCGGCAGGCTGCGCGTGTCGGCCCCGCACGGCATGGGCCAGGGCGACCTGCCCAAGCTCATCGGGCAGTTCATGGGCTACTACCCCGATGTGAGCATCAGCCT
This sequence comes from Variovorax sp. LG9.2, assembly GCF_035018885.1. Taxonomy (NCBI): domain Bacteria; kingdom Pseudomonadati; phylum Pseudomonadota; class Betaproteobacteria; order Burkholderiales; family Comamonadaceae; genus Variovorax; species Variovorax sp. LG9.2. The sequence goes on from NZ_JASJXB010000012.1 coordinate 10,875, forward strand.
GCACCTGAGCAATCGGATGGTCGACATGGCGGAGGAAGCCATCGACGTGGCGCTGCGCTTCGGCCCCATCGAAGACGACAACCTGATCGTGCGGCGACTCATGCTGATGAAGCTCGTGCTGTGCGCCTCGCCGCGCTACTGGAAAAAGCACGGCAAGCCGACGCATCCGTCGGAGTTGACGCAGCACGACGCGCTGACGCACTCACGCCTCGGGCTGCATCCGCACTGGCGTTTTCAGGTCGACGGCAAGCCGCTCGATGTGCCGCTCAAGACGCGCATGGACGCGACCGAGGCTGGCCCGCTCATCGAGGTGGCGATGCAGGGCTTCGGCGTGACTTATCTGCCGGCGCTGATCATCCAGCCGCACCTCGACCATGGCGAGCTGGTGCCGGCACTCGAAGAATTCGTTCGGGACGACATGTGGCTGTCAGCCGCCTACCTGCAGCGGCGCCACAACAGCGCGGCGCTGCGGGCGTTTCTGGACTTTCTGGAGACGCGCATCGGCACGCGCAGCACGACCAGAAAGCATTGAGTGCGGCCTTCGCCTCGACTCAGGCCAGGTGCTTGGCAAAGAACGCCAGCGTGCGGTCCTTCGCAAGCTCGGCGGCTTCGGCGTTGTACGACCCGCGCTGCTCGCAGTTGAAGCCATGGCCGCACGCGTAAACGTGCACTTCGACATCGGGATGCGCCTTCTTGAAGGCGTCGACGGTGTCCAGCGGAATCCAATGGTCGTTGTCGCCGAAGTGCGCGAGTACCGGCACCTGCGGCTCCAGCGCACTTTCTTCCGGCGTCGTCATGCCGCCGCCGTAGTAAGGCGCAGCAGCCGAAAGGCCCGACACTTCGGCGGCAGCACGCCAGGTCAGCAAGCCGCCCCAGCAATAACCGACGATGCCGACCTTTCCGGCACGCGCTGCGTAATCGACCGCCGCTTGAATGTCCTGCAACACGCCCGGCTTGGGGAGTGCTTCGGCCGCGGCCTTCAAGGCTGAGCCCGCCTTCATGTCTTCATCCGAGTAGCCCAGCTCGACGCCCGGCTTCGTGCGCTGAAAGGTCGATGGAGCCACGGCCAGATAGCCCTCGGCCGCATAGCCGTCGGCCACCGAACGAATGTGCGAGTTGACGCCGAAAATTTCCTGCAACACCACGACTGCGCCCTTCGGCGTGCCCTTGGGTTCTGCCACGTAGGCGGGAAAGGTAAAACCGTCTTTGGCGGTGAGATCGATGAATTGACCCATGGTCATGCTCCTTGGTTGGATGGATTTTTCAGGCTCAGTGCCCGCTCGACGAAGTCGAGCCGGTCCTGGCCCCAGAAGATTTCGCCGTCGACCACGTAGCTCGGCGCACCGAAGATCCCGATGTCGATCGCCTCCTGCGTGTAGGCCTCGTAGCGTTCCTGCACGGCTTGGCTTTGCGATTGGTCGTTGCGTTGTTCCGCCAGGTCGCATTCAGCGACCAGCTCGGCAAGCACCTTGGGGTCGGCGATGTTGCGCTCTTGCGCCCACACCGCGGCGAACACGGCAGCGCACAGACGCATGGCCGCCTCGGTGCCGTCCTTGATATCGACCGCGATGATGACTTTGGCCGCGTCGTCGCTGGCCACCGGAAAGAACTTGGGCTTGGGATGCAGCGGCACATCGAGATGGTTCGAGTAGCGCGCGAGTTCGAGCAGTCGATAAGTCTGGCGTTGCGGTGCCCGTTTGCCGAGCGGCAAGCCGCCCGACACGGGGTAGACGCTGCCCAGGTCGACCGGCCGCACACGCACCGTGGCGCCGGCTGATTTGGCGATAGCGGCGAAGCGCGCGTGACCGAGATAGGTCCACGGGCTCTGCGGCGCAAAGTAGTAATCGATCGTGCGTGTCAAGGGTGTCTCCTCGTGATGTCGCGGTGATGTAATCAGTTTTTAACTGACGCGCAACTTTTGTGCAGGAGGCAGGATTTGGAACAAGTGCTCTTGATCACCGGTGGCAGTCGCGGCATCGGCGCCGCCACCGCCCTGCTCGCGGCGCGCCGCGGCTATGCCGTCGCCGTCAACTACGCCAGCCAGCCGCTCGCTGCCGACGAGGTGGTGCGCGCCATTCGCGCCGAGGGCGGCACGGCAATCACCGTGCAGGCCGATGTCGGCGACGAAGCGCAGGTCGTGGCAATGTTCGCGAAGGTCGATGCCGAGCTCGGTCGGCTCACCGCGCTGGTCAACAACGCAGGCGTGGTCGACGTGCAGGCGCGCGTCGACCAGATGTCGGTCGCGCGGCTCGAACGCATGCTGCGCATCAACGTGATCGGCAGCTTCGTCTGCGCGCGCGAGGCGGTGCGACGCATGAGCACCCGGCACGGTGGCGCAGGCGGCGTGATCGTCAATTTGTCGAGCGCTGCAGCGCGGCTCGGTGGCCCGGGCCAGTACGTCGACTACGCCGCGAGCAAAGGCGCCATCGACACCTTCACCCTCGGCTTGGCGAAAGAGGTGGCCGACGAAGGCATTCGCGTCAACGCAGTGCGACCGGGCTTGATCGACACAGACATCCACGCCTCCGGTGGGCAGCCCGGCCGCGCCGCAGAACTGGCGCCCGGCGTGCCGATGAAGCGCGTCGGCAGCGCGCAGGAAGTTGCCGAAGCGATCGTGTGGTTGCTGTCGCCCGAGTCGAGCTACACCACCGCGACGGTACTGGACGTCGCGGGAGGACGCTGATGGCCAGCCCGACGATGGATCTCATCAAGCCGATGATCACGCTGCTGGCCATCGTCAACCCGCTCGCCATCGTTCCATTCTTCATTCACTACACGCAGGAGTTCAACGAGGCGCAAAAGCGACGCACGGTCATCGTGGCTTCGTTCAGCGCGTTCGTGGTGATCGCGGTCAGCGCACTGCTCGGGTTGCAACTGCTCGGTTTCTTCGGCATTTCGATCGCCAGCTTTCAAGTCGGCGGCGGTCTGCTGCTGATGATGAGTTCGCTGTCGATGCTCAACGCCAAACCGGCGGAAGACAAGACGACCAACGAGGAAATCCGGGCGACAGAGGTGAAGGCGTCGCTCGGTGCATCGATCGCGGTCGTGCCTTTGACGATCCCGCTGCTGACCGGTCCGGCGACCATGTCGACGGTGGTGATCTATGCCGAGAAGGCGAAGCACCTCTGGGAGCTTTTCGTGCTGGTCGGTTATGGCGCGGTCATCGCACTGGCGACCGCTGCTGCGTTCTCGTTGGCGGAGCCGATTGCCAAGGTGCTGGGCCGCACCGGCATCAACATCATGACGCGGCTGATGGGACTGATCCTCGCGGCTTTGGCTGTCGAAGTGATGGCCGACGGCCTGGGCAAGTTGTTCCCCGTGCTGTTGTCGCGCGGCGCCTAAGGCCGTCGTTCGGCTCTCGGCGGCGGGCTTAACGCGGCAGCTGATCGACCCACGCGACCATCTCTGCAATCGCCGCATCGCTCGCTGCTGCCAGCGCCTTCACGCCGCCTGCGGCATCGCCGGTCGGTGCCGGGCGCTGCGCGTTGAAGCTGCGCTGCCCGAGCACCCTGTCGCCGCCCGCCGTGCTCTGAACCAGCGTCGCGCGGAGCCGCACCAACCCTACGCTCGACGCTTGCGATTCGAAGTACTGGCTGAATTCGTCGAGCGAGATCCGCAGCGTGTCCGGCACCTTGCCGTCGCGACGCGCGATGGTCGCGCTTTCTTCCGGCCCGAGCACAGTGCGACGTGCCGACAGCGCTTCACGCAAACGCTGCCGCAGCAACTGCGTCGGCGCGACGCTCCAGCGCGACTGACCGTACGGCTTGAGTTCATTGGCATCGGCATAGCCCAATCGATAGTTCAGCTGGGTGCCGTCGAGCCTGGTGTTGGCATCGATCTCCGGCAAAGAGATGGGCGGCATCGCGGTGCTCGTCGTGGCCGATGGCGTACCGAGCCCCGGCCCGAAGTCGTAGAGCGCCGCGCGCTGTGGCTTGTCGGGCAATGCGCCGCAACCTGCGATCAAAAGCGCGAGCAGAGCCGGCCCGAAGGCAGACGGCAGTACGAGCCGAGCGACTGAATCGATTGGTTTCATGTGTTCCCCTTCAAGGGCGCGCTGCGCTGTTGGCGGCCGGCAGTGCGGAAGCCGGAGGCAGTGCGAAGCCGGGCTCACCCGGTCCGGCTGCAGCACCGCCGTTGCCGAACAAGAGCGATTGCGGGTTGTCGTTGATGCCGTCGGCCGCGCGGCCGAGCCGGCGTACCGCGCGCGAGGTGTCGTCGGCCACGCGATTGACGCGCGGCAGCGTCGCGGTATTGAAAGAATCCACTGCCTGACCCAGCGCCTGCGTGCCGCTCGCCAATCGGTCGAGCGCACCGTCTTTCTCGTTGACGCGGCTCACCGTCGAATTGAGGTTGTTCGCCACCCGCGAAACATCGGTGGCGGCGGCCTTCACGCGCGTCAACGCATCGGGCATGGCCTTGAGCGCCGGGTCGAGCGACGTCTTGACGGTGTTGTCGAGTCGCTTGGTCAGATCGTTCGCGCTGCCAGCCGCCTGCGCGATGTTTTCGAGCGCGTCGGCAAAGTGCTTTTGATTGGCATCGCTGAGCAAGGTATTGGCACGCTTCGTCACTTCCTCGACTTGGTTGATGATGGCTTCGCCGCGGTCCTGCAACTGCGCGAGGGCCGATTGCTTGAGCGGAAGGCGCGGCGGATCGTCGTTGTTGGGGACCAGCGCCACGGTCGATCCGCCTTTGTCGTCCAGCGCGATAAACGCCAGGCCGGTCACGCCTTGGTAGCTCAGCGTCGCGTAGCTCGATTGCGTGAGCGGCACGCGCTCGTCGACACTGATGCGCACCCGCACGTTGCCCTTGCGCTTGGGGTCGAAGTCGATGAGCGTGACCTTGCCGACCGCGATGCCGCGGTAGCGCACCATGGCCTGCGGCTGCAGACCGCTCACCGCATCGCTGGTCGACAATTCGTAGATATTGCGCACGGTGTTGTCGCGCGTGAACCAGACCACCAGCCCGACGAGCAAGGCGATAAGTCCGAGCACGAAAGCACCGGCGGCAATGGCATGGGCTTTGTTTTCCATGGGCAGTGTTCCCTTTCTTTCTAGCCCGCGTTGGCGGGCCGTTCAATCGGCGGGGCCGCACGTTTTTCGTGCAACGCCTCCATGGCGCGCTGGCCGCGTCCGCCGAGAAAATATTGGTGGATGAAGGGGTGCGGATAGGCGATCACATCGCGCGCTTCGCCAGTCACGATCACCTTATGGTCGGCCAGCACCGCGATGCGCGTGCTGAGGTCGAACAGCGTGTCCAGATCGTGCGTGACCATGACCACGGTGAGGCCGAGTTCGCGGTGCAGGCCCCGCAGCAGATCACAAAGCTCATCTGCGCTCTCCGGGTCCAGGCCGGCCGTCGGTTCGTCCAGCAACAGCAGCGGCGGATCCATGATGAGCGCACGCGCGAGCGCCACCCGCTTGATCATGCCGCCCGACAACTCCGACGGACTGCGGCCTGCGTTCTCGGGCCCCAGGCCGACCATCTGCAACTTGACCATTGCGGCGTCGCGGATGAGTTCGTCGGGCAGCAACTTCAATTCGCGCAACGGAAACGCGATGTTCTCCAGCACGCTGAATGCAGAGAACAGCGCGCCGTGCTGAAACAGCATGCCGACGTTGGCTGCACCCGTCGCGCTGAGCTTGCCGGGTGCCTCGCCCAGCACCTTGACATCGCCCTTCGTCGGTTGCTCGAGCCCGAGCATTTGCCGGAGCAGCACGGTCTTGCCGGTGCCCGACCCGCCGACCAGCGACAGGACCTCGCCCCGCTGGATGACGAGGTCGAGGTCGCGGTGCACCACCTGGTCGCCTTCCGGGCTCTTGAACACCGTCCAGAGCTTGCGGATTTCGACCACGGGCACGCTCGGATCGACGAAGCCTGTCACGACGAAAACCCCACGCCGCGGAACAGTACCGCGAACAATGCATCGACCAGAATCACGATGGTGATGGACGTCACCACCGACGACGTCGTGCCCTTTCCCAGACTTTCGGTGTTGGGCTTGACCTTCATACCGAAGTAGCAGCCGACCAGAGCGATCAGGATGCCGAACACCGCCGATTTGGCGAGCGCGAGGTACAGGTTACCGATGGGCACCGCGCGCGGCAGCGCCGACAAAAAGAAGGCGGGCGAAATATCGAGCGCAGCCTCGGCGGCCAGCATGCCACCCGCCAATGCTGCCATCGACGTCCAGAGGCTGATGAGCGGCATGGCAATGGCCAGTGCCAGCACGCGCGGCATGACAAGCCTGAAGCCATGCGGGATGCCCATCACGCGCATTGCGTCGAGTTCTTCGGTCACCCGCATCACGCCGATCTGCGCGGTGATCGCCGAACCGGAACGCCCCGCGATCAGCACCGCGGCAAGAACAGGCCCGAGTTCACGCACCAGAGAGAGTCCGAGGATGTTGACGATGAAAGTTTCAGCGCCGTACTGCCGAAGTTGCTGCGACGTGAGGTAAGCCAGCACCACGCCGATGAGCAAGCCGACCAGCGCGGTGATCGGCAAAGCAGTAGCGCCGAACTGGTACAGATGCCCGGAAAAGTCGCGCCACGGCCCCCGGTGCGGCGCACGAATGAGCTTGCCGATATCGAGCGCAAGCTGTCCGATCATCCGGGTGAACTCGCCCGCTACGATCATCAGGCGCGGGCCGTTGAGCGCGAAAGCCTTGAGGCGATCGGCCAGCGTCTTGGGCGGCTCGTCGGGTGTGCCGCAGGTGTACCGCGCCACCTGATCGAGCACGGCCTTCTGCTGATCTGACATTTCCAGCGATGCGGGCCACGCGTTGTGCCAGTGGCCCCACAGGAGCTGCGCGCCGATGTGGTCGAGTTGCTCGATCGGGCGCAGATCCCAAGCGGTTTCGTCGCTCGCCGGCGCAGCTCCGAGGCTCTTCGACAGCGCCTCCCAAGTCGACGTTCGCGACATGGCCAGCGCCGTCCAGCGTCCACTCGCGACGTTCAGCCGGTGCCCTTGCTCATCGTGCCGCACGACACGCGGCAAAACGCTTTCGGCGTCGGGCGCAGGGATCGGTGCAGCGGCTGGCGGCATGGGTTCGGTCGGTGCCTGAGGCGGCTCGTTTGAAGGCGGGATTCATCCTAACCGCAGGGTGCGTCAGGGCTGCACGGAAAAGCCCGGCGCAAGCGCGCCACGCAGCCATTCGACGAATGCCGCAACTGCCCGGGGCACATGCGTCGCGTAGGGCCGGATCGCGTAGAGCTGCTCGCCGAACGCACCCACTGGCCGCCACTGCGCCAGCACCTCGACCAGCTTGCCCGACTGCAATGCCGACTGCGCGCTGAAGTCGGGCATGAGCGCGATGCCCAATCCCGAGAGTGCGGCATCGCGCAACGCCTCGCTGTTGTTTGCCGCAAACGGGCCCGACACGGGCACGGTCAGGCGCTGGCCGGCGAGCTTCCCCATCGTCGACACCGTGGCCTTCGCCTCGAAGTGCCACGCCGGTGTGTCCTTCACACGGGGATAGTGCAAGCAGTCGTGCGAGGCGAGGTCATACGGTTCTCGGGGCACGCCACGGCGCCGCAGATAGGCGCGGCTCGCCACAAGCACCGATCGTGTGGCGCAGAGCGTCCAGGCCACGTGTGTGTCGGGTGGCGCAGCGGTGTGGCGGATCGCCAGATCGAAGCCTTCCATCGCCAGCGAACTGAGCCGATCCGACAGGTCGAGCTCGATGCGCACGTCAGGATGCGCCCGCAGAAACTCAGCGATGCGCGGTACCAGTTGCTGCCGCGCAAAGGCGACCGGCGCGGTTACGCGCAGCAGACCGGTCGGTACACCGGCCAGGTCGCGCACGCTGGCGAAGCTGTGCGCGATCTGCTCGAACGGCGTGCGCATGTCGTCGACCAGCCGCTGCCCCGCTTCGGTCAGTCGCACGCTGCGGGTGGTGCGCTGGACCAGTTGCACATTGGCAGCGCGCTCCAGCTCGGCGATGCGCTGGCTCATCGCGGCCTTGCTCACACCGAGCCGTTGCGCCGCCGCCGTGTAGCTGCCCTGCTGCGCCAGCACGGTGAGCCAGTGCAGATGCATCCAGAGCGCTTCGATCTTTTGGGGTTCCATGGATGCATTGTTCACCATAGCGAACAATGCGTTCAGCGTTTACGCCTTGGCGGCCGAGCTTGCGCTGCCTAAACTCCATCATCCCTGTGTGCTCCGCGCACGCTGTCCATCAACCTTTTCCGCCCCAAGCGAGACACCCGATGCAAATCACCAAGACACCGATCGATCACTTCATCAACGGCCGCATGGTCGCCAACGCGTCCGGCCGCAGTCAGGATGTGACCAACCCGGCCACCGGCATGGTGACGGGCGCCACCGGCCTGGCCAGCGCGGTAGAAGTGAATGCCGCCGTGGCCGCGGCGCAAGCCGCGTTCCCCGCCTGGGCCGACACGCCGCCCATTCGCCGCGCTCGCGTGCTCTTCAAGTTCCTGGACCTGCTCAATCAGAACAAGGACGAGCTCGCCCACCTCATCACCGCCGAGCACGGCAAGGTGTTCACCGATGCGCAGGGCGAGGTCTCGCGCGGCATCGACGTCGTCGAGTTCGCCTGCGGCATCCCGCAATTGCTCAAAGGCGACTTCACCGACCAGGTGAGTACCGGCATCGACAACTGGACGCTGCGCCAGCCGCTTGGCGTGGTCGCCGGCATCACGCCTTTCAACTTCCCGGTGATGGTGCCGATGTGGATGTTCCCGGTCGCCATCGCCGCTGGCAACACCTTCATCTTGAAGCCGAGCCCGACCGACCCGAGCGCCTCGCTTCGCATGGCCGAGTTGCTGAAACAAGCCGGCCTGCCCGACGGCGTCTTCAACGTGGTGCAGGGCGACAAGGTCGCGGTCGATGCGCTGCTGGAACATCCGGACGTCAAGGCGATCAGCTTCGTCGGCTCGACCCCCATCGCCAACTACATCTACGAAACCGGCGCCCATCACGGCAAGCGCGTGCAGGCATTGGGCGGTGCCAAGAACCACATGGTCGTGATGCCTGATGCTGACATCGACCAGGCGGTCGACGCGCTCATCGGCGCCGGCTTCGGCTCGGCCGGCGAGCGCTGCATGGCGATCAGCGTGGCGGTGCTGGTGGGCAACGTGGCCGACAAGCTGATGCCCAAGCTGATCGAACGGACCAAGACGCTCAAGGTGCTCGACGGCGAGAACCTCGAAGCCGAGATGGGCCCGATCGTCACGCGCGCCGCGCACGAACGCATCACCGGCTACATCGATCTGGGCGAAAAAGAAGGTGCCAAGCTCGTGATTGACGGCCGCCAATTCGACGGCGCCAAGGCCGGCAAGGGTTGCGACGACGGCTTCTGGATGGGCGGCACGTTGTTCGACCACGTCACGCCCGAGATGCGCATCTACAAGGAAGAGATCTTCGGTCCGGTGCTCTCATGCGTCCGTGTCGGCGATTTGAAAGAAGCGGTAGACCTCATCAACGCGCATGAGTTCGGCAACGGCGTGAGCTGCTTCACCCGCGACGGCAACGTGGCGCGCGAGTTTTCGCGGCGCATCCAGGTCGGCATGGTCGGCATCAACGTGCCGATTCCGGTGCCGATGGCATGGCACGGCTTCGGCGGCTGGAAGAAAAGCCTGTTCGGCGACATGCACGCCTACGGCGAAGAAGGCGTGCGCTTCTATACGAAGCAAAAGAGCATCATGCAGCGCTGGCCGGAGAGCATCGGCAAAGGCGCCGAGTTCGTCATGCCCACGGCAAAGTAAGCTCCGACCACAGCCCGAGGCACGGCACACCGTCCCGGGCTTTTTTGTTTGATCTGGAGACAACGGCTTGAGCAACGACACCACTTTCGACTACATCGTCATCGGCGGCGGCACCGCCGGCGCATTGATGTGCAACCGGCTCACGCGGCAGTCGCAAAAGCGCACCCTGCTGATCGAGGCGGGGCGCAAGGACGATTACCACTGGATTCACATCCCGGTGGGCTATCTGTATTGCATCGGCAATCCGCGCACCGACTGGCTCTACAACACAGAGCCGGATGCCGGCCTCAACGGCCGCACGCTGCGCTATCCGCGCGGCAAGACGCTCGGTGGTTCATCGTCCATCAACGGGATGATCTATATGCGCGGGCAATCACGCGACTACGACCAGTGGGCCACGCTCACCGGCGACGACGCCTGGCGCTGGGAGAACGTGCTGCCCGCTTTCAAACAGCACGAGGACCACTACCTCGGTGCCGACGAGATGCACGGTGCCGGCGGCGAGTGGCGCATCGAAAAGCAGCGGCTGCGGTGGGACATCCTCGATGCTTTTGCACTGGCGGCGCAAGAGGCCGGCATTCCGCACAGCAGCGACTTCAATCGCGGCAGCAACGAAGGCGTCGGCTACTTCCAGGTCAACCAGAAGGACGGCTGGCGCTGGAATACGGCCAAGGCCTTCTTGCGGCCGGTTTGCTACGGGCGGCCCAACTTCGAGATGTGGGTCAGCGCGCAGGTGACCAAGCTCATCGTCGAGAAGCAGCCCGACGGAAGCCAGCGCTGCACCGGCGTGCAGGTGTGGGACGGGCACGAGATGGTGATCGCCCACGCCACGCAAGAAGTGGTGCTGTGCGGCGGCGCCATCGGCTCGCCGCAGATCCTGCAGCTCTCGGGCATCGGACCCGCGGCGCTATCGCAGGAACATGGGATTCCGGTCGTGGCCGACCTGCCCGGCGTCGGCGGCAACTTGCAAGACCACTTGCAGATTCGCGCGGTGTTCAAGATCGAAGGCGCACCGACACTCAACGTGCTGGCCTCGTCGCTCTTCGGCAAAGCGAAGATCGGCCTCGAATACGTGATGAAGCGCAGCGGCCCGATGAGCATGGCGCCGTCGCAGCTCGGCGCCTTCACGCGCAGTTCGCCCGAGCACGAATGGCCGAATCTCGAGTACCACGTGCAGCCATTGTCGCTCGATGCTTTCGGCGAGCCGCTGCACAGCTTCCCGGCCTTCACCGCGAGCGTGTGCAACCTGAACCCGACCAGTCGGGGCACCGTGCGCATCAAGAGCCCGCGCTACCAGGACGCGCCGGCGATTTCGCCCAACTACCTGAGCACCGACGAAGACCGCAAGGTCGCGGCCGATTCGCTGCGCGTCACGCGTCGCATCGCGGCCCAACCGGCGCTGGCAAAGTACAAGCCCGAAGAGTGGAAGCCCGGCGTGCAGTACCAGACCGACGACGAGCTCGCACGGCTGGCGGGCGACATCGCAACCACCATTTTCCATCCGGTCGGCACCGCCAAGATGGGCGCCGACAGCGATTCGATGGCCGTGCTCGACTCCCGCATGCGCGTGCGCGATGGGCGCGGCAATTTGATCCATGGCCTGCGGGTGGTCGACGCCAGTGCCATGCCCACGATCACCAGCGGCAACACCAATAGCCCGACGCTGATGATGGCGGAGAAGGCCGCAGGCTGGATGCACGAAGAGGCCGTGGCCGGCGCCAAGTCGAGGAGCGCCGCAATTTAGCTGGGGCTCACCGCAATCCACCCACATAGCGCGGGGCGCCTTTCGAGATCACCGGCGCCAGCGGCGCCATCGCAAATTCGAGCCCCGTGGCGATGGCCGCCAGATCGAGATCGCTCGTCGCCGTGGCGTGCGCCCGCGCAATGCGCACTATCGCTGTCGCGTACTCGACGTTGACGGACATCCACTCCGTGTCGGTCACGCGGCCGGTCTTCCGGCGCAGCGCCACGTGCAGTCGAGCCGCTGCGGCTATGCGATCCTCTTCGGTCATGTCGTTGTGATCCTTCAGGTGCCGATGCGCTCGCGCTGCTGGCCGAGGTCGAGGCCCACCGCTTCGGTCTCGTCGCTGACGCGCAGGCCGACCACGATGTGGACCACCAGAAGCACCAGCCCCGTGCCGATGGCGCTGTACAGCGCGACCGCGCCGATGGCAAGCGCCTGTACGCCCAGGTGGCCGGTTCCGCCGGAGATGCGGCTGTCTGCGAAGACCCCCGTCAACAGCGCGCCGACGATGCCACCGATGCCATGCACGCCGAAGACGTCGAGCGAATCGTCGGCCTGCAGCACGCGCTTGAGCGCGGTTGCACCCCAGTAGCAGGCCAGCCCGGCGATCAGACCGATGGCCACTGCTGCGGGCGGCGTCACGAAGCCCGCAGCCGGCGTGATCGCCACCAGGCCTGCCACCAGGCCAGAACACAAGCCTAGTAACGACGGGCTGCGCCGTGTCGTCCACTCGCCGATCATCCAGCTCAGCGCGCCCGCCGCCGCGGCAAGGTGCGTCACCAGCATCGCAAGCCCGGCTCGGCCATCGGCCGCCACGGCAGATCCAGCGTTGAATCCGAACCAGCCCACCCACAACAGGCCGGCACCGACCATCGTCAACGCCAGGCTGTAGGGCTCGAAAGACTCGCGCCCGTAGCCGCGGCGCGGGCCGACCGCATAGGCACACACCAGGCCCGCCACGCCCGCGTTCACGTGCACCACCGAGCCGCCGGCGAAGTCGAGCACCCCCATTTGGGCGAGCCAGCCACCCGGCTCCCAGACCCAGTGCGCGATCGGCGCATAGACGAGGACGCTCCAGAGCAGGGCGAACCAGAGCACCGCCGACAGCCGCATGCGCTCCACGAATGAGCCAACGACGAGCGCACAGGTGATGATGGCAAAGGTCAGCTGGAACATCGCATACACCGACTCGGGGACATTCGGCGCGACATGGCTCACCGCAACGGTGCCCGCTTCTTTCAGATAGTCGAAGCCGGCAAACCAGAAGCGGCTCGTGCCGCCGAGCCATGACGAGCCCGCAGTAAACGCCAGCGAGTAGCCCATCGCAAACCAGGTGATCGACACGACGGCAGCGACGACCAGCACACTGGCCATCGTGTTCAGCACGCTCTTGCGCCGCACCATGCCCGCATAGAAAAGCGCGATGCCGGGCAGCGTCATGAGCAGGACCAGCGCGGTCGATGTCATAAGCCAGGCGGTGTCGGCGCCATTGAGGGACGCTTGGGGAACCAGTGCCATCGGAAAGAGCCAATCGGGAATTTGGGACGCTCTTTGCCTGCACGAGTCGTGCCATTTGTTAACTTCCAGAAACAAACTCACGTCGCCAACGTGACGCCGCGCACGCTTTAGAGCGGGTTACTCCTAATGCACTACCTCGGTGCGACAACCTAAAGTCTCGCCACTCGCAAGCGGGCACGTCCCGGCTGTCGAGGGTCTGAGGAGACAAAGCTTCCGACTGTTGAACAATAAATATTCAAGGCATCCATTCGAGATGCCTGAATACCTTTTCGAAGCGCCGCTGGTCGGCGCTTTTTTTTGCGCGCTTCACAGACGCTTGCATGGCGGCATATAGCTACCGCAGGTCCTGGCCAGATGGTCAGCACTCACCAACAAACGGCCTTCTAACTTTCCGACGGTGCTAGACCATCTGCCGCCGAGGCCGCGGCGATGGTTCCACCATCCGGCGGATGTGGACGGCAAGACGGCTTCCTAGACTGAAATCCCCCACTCACAGGAGATTTCGTCATGCCGATTCATCTGACCAAACCGCTCGCCTGGAAAAAGGCCGACTCGGACGAGCTCAAGTTGCTGCAGGCCCTGCAGGGCAACATCCTCAAGGGCCACGGGCGAGAGTCGACTGCCGATATCTTCTTCAAGTTCGGCCCGGCAGCAAAAGACTCGAAACGCATGCTGCGCGACCTCGCGAACTTTCATGTCGTCAGCGCCCATCGGCAATTGCTCGACGCGGAAAAATTCAAGGCGAGCAAGAAGTGCGACGGCGGCGGTCCGTTCGTGCACCTGGCGCTGAGCTTTACCGGCTACCAGGCACTCGGCCTTGCCGCGAGCGCCCCAACCGACACAGATTTCCGCGGCGGCATGAAGGCTGCCGACAGCATTTCAGCGCTTGCCGACCCGGCCGTCACCGCTTGGGAAACGCCGTTCCAGAGCGATATCCATGGCATGGTGCTCGCAGCCGACGAAACGGAGGGCAAGACGGCCGCACTGGCCGCAAAGGTCAAAGAGCTCATCGAAGACGCGGGCGGCACCATCGTCCACGTCCAGCATGGTCGGGCCTTGAAGAACGCGCGCGGCGACGGCATTGAAAACTTCGGCTACGTCGACGGCCGCAGCCAGCCCCTGATGCTGCAGGAAGACATCGACGCCGAGACCTCCGCCACAGGCTCGTCGCGCTGGGACCCGGGCTTTCCGCTCAAGCTGGCGCTGGTCGACGACCCCGGCGTGACCGACACGTTCTCCTTCGGCAGCTTCTTCGTGTTCCGCAAACTCGAACAGGACGTGCGCGGATTCAAGACGCGAGAGCAGGAGATTGCGGACGTGCTTGAGCTCGAAGGCGAGGACCGCGAACTCGCCGGCGCGATGATCGTCGGCCGCTTCGAAGACGGCACGCCAGTGACGCTCTCCAAAGACGCACGGGACGACGATCCACCGAATAACTTCAACTACGACGGCGATGCCGGCACGCGTTGCCCGTTTCATGGCCACATCCGCAAGACCAACCCGCGCGGCAGCGGCAACGCCGAGACGCCGGCGCTCGAACGCATGCACCTGATGGCGCGACGCGGCATTCCGTACGAAGACGTCAAACGCGATGTGCATCCGTCGGAGCTGCCCGACTCCGGCAGCCTGGCCGAGTTCACCGCCGACGTGGCGCCCTCGTTGCCGACAGGTGGCGTGGGCCTCCTTTTCATGGCCTACAACCACAAGATTGGCGACCAGTTCAAATTCACCCAGCAAACCTGGGTCAACCTCACGCAGTTTCCGCTGCAGCCCGGCAGCCCGCACGGCATCGATCCGGTCATCGGCCAAGGGCCCAACAATCCGGGCGACCAAAAGCTGCCCAAGACCTGGGACGACACAGCGGAAGGCTTTGCCAACAATGCGCCGTTCGCAGGTTTCGTGAAGATGAAAGGCGGCGAGTACTTCTTTTCGCCCAGCCTGACCTTCCTGAAGAATCTCTAGGCGGTCGTCTGGGTGCGTGTCAGGGAGCCGTGGATCAAGGCGCAGTCGCCGGCGTCGCGGCCACCGTCGGCCAGGCGACTTCGCTGGCGACGCGTGGCTTGCCCATAGGCGCCGCTGCCTTGCCGGTCTTGATGGCTTCCATGTCGGCTTCGCTCGGGTACTGGTCCATCAACCAGTAGTCGAACACCCGGCGCGCGATGGGGGCTGCGGCACCGGCGCCCCAACCTGCGTTTTCGACCACCACCGCCACCGCGATTTTCGGGTCATTGGCCGGCGCGAACGCCATGAACAAAGCGTGGTCGCGCTGGTGCTCTTCGAGGGACTTGGCGTTGTACTTCGTGTTTTGTGCCTGCGTCACGGCCTGCGCGGTGCCGGTCTTGCCTGCTGCAATGTAGCCTGCGCCGGCGAACACACTGCGCGCCGTGCCGGCCGAGATCACTGCCATCAATCCGTCGCGCACCACCGACACGTTGGCAGCGCTGAAGCCGAGGTTGATGGCCGGCGGCTGCACCACCGACGTCATCTGGCCGGTGACCGTGTCACGCGTACCCAGCACGAGATGCGGCTGGTGCTTGATACCGCCTTCGGCAACGATCGAGGTGGCCTGCGCCAGCTGCAGCATCGTGAAGCTGTTGTAGCCCTGGCCGATACCGAGCGAAATCGTTTCACCGGCGTACCACTTCTTGGCCTCGGGCCGCTTGTAGGCGTTGCGCTTCCACTCCTGACTCGGCAGCACGCCGCGCAATTCGCCACTCAGATCGATGCCGGTGATCTGCCCGAAGCCGAGCGGCTTCATGAAGTCGTGAATCAGGTCGACGCCCATCTCGTTGGCGAGCGAATAGAAATAGATGTTGCTCGACAGCTGGATGGCGCGCCGCATGTCGACGCCGCCCAGGTTGCCTTCGGGGCTGCCGAAGCGGTGCCCGGCAAAGTTGTAGTAGCCGGGGTCGTTCACGATCACGTTCGGCCCGCGCTTGCCGGTCTGCAGGGCGGCCAGTGCCATGAAGGGCTTGTAGGTCGAGCCGGGCGGGTAGGTGCCGCGCAGCGCACGGTTCAGCAGCGGCTTGTCGAGCGACTCGCTCAGTTCTTTCCAGCTCTCGGTGTCGATGCCTTCGACGAACAGGTTGGGGTCGAAGGTCGGCTTGCTGACGAAGGCCAGAACTTCGCCGGTCTTGGGGTCGATCGCCACCAGCGCGCCGCGCCGGTCACCGAACATGTCTTCGACCATCTTCTGCAGCTTGATGTCGAGCGCCAGCATGACGGTGTTGCCTGGCGTCGCCGGATGGCCCGCCAGTCGCCGCACAGCGCGACCACCAGCCGAGGTTTCCATTTGCTCGACGCCCGTCAGGCCGTGCAACTCTTTCTCGTAGCTTTGCTCGACGCCGAGCTTGCCGATGTATTCGGTGCCTTTGTAGTTGGCGAAGTCCTCATCTTCCCAATCTTCCATCGCCGCTTTTTCGGTCTGGTTGATGCGGCCGATATAGCCGAGCACATGGCTCGCGATCTCGCCGTTGGGGTAGTTTCGAAAGAGCCGTGCCTTGATCTCGACACCCGGAAAGCGATAGCGCTGTGCCGCGAATCGCGCCACTTCTTCGTCGCTCAGGCGTGTGCGAATCGGCACCGAATCGAAGCTGCGCGAGTCTTCGCGCAGGCGCTTGAAGCGGCGTCGGTCGCGCGGCGTGACATCGACCACGTCGGCCAGGCCATCGATCGTCGCGTCGACATCGACAGCCTTCGACGGCGTGATCTCCAGGGTGTAGGCCGAGTAGTTCGACGCCAGGATGATGCCGTTGCGGTCGAGGATGAGGCCCCGGTTGGGCACCACCGGCACAACGGCCGTGCGGTTATTTTCAGCCTGTTCGGCCAGGTCTTCGTGCCGCACGACTTGCAGGTACACGAGCCGCATGCACAGCAGGCCGAAGGCCACCAGCACCGCGAGCCCGGTGACGATGACGCGGCGCTTGAAGCGCGCGACCTCGGCAGCGACGTTGCGTATTTCAGTCATGGGGCGATTAAGCTTAGGTGGGATGCCACGTCAGGGCAAATCGAAGGCAGATCGAACAGGCTCGAGCGTTGCTCACAGCGGACGGTTGGCGTCGGGCTCGGGCGTGCGACGCTGGGGTGCCAGCAACAGCAGGCTCGCCAACGGCCAGAGGATGGTTTCGATGACCGGCGACACCATCAGGTTCCACCCGGGGAACACGCCGCCACCGATCATGCGAATGGCCAGTTCGATGACGTGTGACAGCGCGAAGAGCGGCAGCACTTGCAGCGCCTGCGAGGCCACCGGATACCAGAGCAGCCGCCGATGAATCGCGATCGCGAAGTAGCCCAGCGTGGTGTACGACAACGCATGCTGGCCGAGCATCGCCGATTGATGCACGTCCATCACCAGGCCGAAAGCGAACGCGACGCCGATGCCGATGCGGGTCGGCTGGTGCACGCTCCAGAAGACGATGGCCAGCGCCAGCAGGTCGGGCGTCCACGCCGCGCGCCCGATCGGGATCATGTTGAGCAGCAGCGCCACGAACAGGCTGGTCCACATGAAAAGCGGACTGAGGGGGAGCAGCAACTGCTGCTGGCCGGGTCGCATGATCATGGTTGGCGCTCCTTGGGTTTCGGCTTGGCGGTGGGCTTCTTCTCAGCTGCTTTTTCCGCTGCCTTGTCGGCCTTTTTCTTTGCGGCCGCCGCAGCCGCTGGCGCGGCGGACGGTGCCGGCTTCGGCGGCGTGTTGGCACCGGTCGGCGCCAGCACCAGCACATAGCGCGCCGAGCTCACATGGGCCAGTGGCAGGCAATGGATGCGCGCGAAAGCGGAGTCGGCGCGGCGCTCGATACGGTCGATCTTCGCGACCGGCAAGCCCGCCGGATAGACGCCGTCGACGCCGCTGGTCGACAGCAGATCGCCCTCTTGCAAGTCCGAGTTCGCGGCCATGAAGCGCAGTTCGAGCCCGCCGCCGTGCGCATTGGCATCGCCAAACGCCACGCTGCGCGCGCCGGTGCGGGTGTTTTGTACCGGAATCGCTAGGTCGCGATCGATCACCAGCGTGATCTCGCTGGTGAAGGGCTGCACCTGCGTGACCTGACCCAGCACCCCGTGCTCGTCGATGACCGGCGAGCCCGCGGCAATGCCATGCGTCATGCCCTGGTCGATCACGACTTTGCGGGTGTAAGGGTCGGCTGCGTCATAGAGAACCTCGGCCGCACGCGATGGCGTCGGCGTGCTCGCGCGCAGTTCGAGCAACGACCGCAGCCGCGAGTTTTCTTGCAACAGGGTGTCGGACTGGCTGGCGCGCTCGGACTGCACCGCCAGCGCCTTGCGCGCATCGGATTCGCCGCTCTGCGCCGTTTGCAGATCTTCGAGGTAACGACCGCCGCCGACCATCGCCTGCACCGGTTTCAGTGCCAGCCACTGCACCGGATACAGCACGGCACCGATGGCCGCGCGCAGCGGTTGCACGATGTGGAACCGGGCATCGGCCACCATAAGGAACAGCGCTAGCGCGCTGAAAAAGACCAGCTTGCTGAGTGCCGACGGCCCCTGGTTGAAGAGGGGCGGGGCGGTGCGGTCAAGGGTACCGAGCGGCATGGCGCTTTATGCCACACGAGTGGCTTGTTTCAGGGCTGCCGTGGAGCCGGCTTTGCCGGGACGCTGGCAGCGTCCCCGGCCGGGGGTGGGAGCGCGACACGATCTGCGCGCGACCTGGGCGCGAGCGACCTCACTCCGACGTGAAGATGCTTCCAAGACGGTCCATGCGCTCCAGGGCGATGCCGCAACCGCGCACCACGCAAGTCAACGGGTCTTCGGCCACGAGCACAGGCAGACCGGTTTCCTCGGCGAGCAGGCGATCAAGATCGCGCAGCAGCGCACCACCACCGGTCAACATCATGCCGCGCTCGGCGATGTCAGCGCCCAGTTCGGGCGGGGTCTGTTCCAGCGCGTTCTTCACGGCCGAAACGATGTTGTTGAGCGGATCGGTCAGCGCTTCCAGCACTTCGTTGCTGCTGATGGTGAAGCTGCGCGGCACGCCTTCGGACAGGTTGCGGCCCTTGACTTCCATCTCCTTGACTTCGGAGCCCGGGAAGGCCGACCCGATGGTCTTCTTGATGACTTCGGCCGTCGGCTCGCCGATCAGCATGCCGTAGTTGCGGCGGATGTAATTGATGATGGCCTCGTCGAAGCGGTCGCCACCGACGCGCACGCTGCCCTTGTAGACCATGCCACCCAGCGAAATCACACCGACTTCGGTGGTGCCGCCGCCGATGTCGACGACCATCGAGCCCGACGCTTCCGACACCGGAAGGCCGGCACCGATCGCCGCGGCCATCGGCTCTTCGATCAGGTAGACCGACGTGGCGCCGGCCGCTTCAGCCGCGTCCTTGATGGCGCGGCGCTCGACCTGGGTCGAACCGCAGGGCACGCAGATGATGATGCGCGGACTCGGCGTGAACAGCGTGCGCGGATGCACCATCTTGATGAACTGCTTGATCATCTGTTCGGTGATCACGAAGTCTGCGATGACGCCGTCTTTCATCGGGCGGATCGCCTCGATGTTGCCCGGCACCTTGCCAAGCATGGCCTTGGCCTCTCGCCCGACCGCTTGGATGACCTTCTTGCCATGCGGGCCGCCTTCGTGGCGGATGGCGACTACCGATGGCTCGTCGAGCACGATGCCCTTGCCGCGCGCGAAGATCAGGGTGTTGGCCGTCCCGAGGTCAATTGCGAGATCGGTAGAAAAATACCGACGGAAAGTACCGAACATGAAGGGGTCCTCTGCGGGCACGGCATGCGCTTCGGCATGGCATCGCCCTTGTTTTGACAGGTGAAATTGAGGGCTTTTGCGGCAAATGCCGGCGCGTTCGCGGGGGTTGCGGCAAAGGCGGGATAATAACCGAATCCCCTGTCTTTTTCACGTTTGCACGCCCCCGAAGGGTGCAATGCCACCGGTGCTTTCACCGGACCAAGCCACTCTCCCGATGTCACTTTCCGCTTCCGATATTGCGCGCATCGCTTCGCTGGCGCGCCTGCAACTCGCCCCCGACGAGAGCGAGCGCTTGCAAGGCCAGATCAACGGCTTTTTCGAACTGGTCGAGCGGATGCGCGCCGTCGACACCGCCGGAATCGAGCCCTTGGCGCATCCGGTGGCCGCCATCGAAGACATCACGCTGCGCCTGCGCGACGACGTGGTGAGCGAGCCGAACAACCGCGAAGCCAATCAAAGAAGTGCACCCGCCGTCGAGGCAGGCCTGTTTCTGGTGCCGAAGGTGATCGAATGAGCGGCACGCAGATTCACGAAAAAGGCGTGGCCGAACTAGCCCGTGCATTCGCGTCCCGCGAAGTCTCGGCCGTCGAAGCCGCGCAACACTTTCTCGGCCGCATGAAGGCGCACGAATCGCTCGGCGCCTTCGTCGCGGTCGACCCGGAGGTCACGTTGGCTCAGGCCCGTGCAGCCGATGCATCGATGGCGGCCGGCAACGCACCGGCCCTCGCCGGCGTGCCGATCGCGCACAAAGACATCTTCGTGACGCTCGACTTCCCGACCACCGCGGGCTCACGCATCCTGGCCGGCTACCGATCCCCTTTCGATGCGACCGTGGTGCGAAAGCTGGCCGAGGCCGGCACCGTGACGCTCGGCAAGCTCAGCTGCGACGAGTTCGCCATGGGCTCGGCCAACGAGAACGTCGCCGTGCCTGCGGTCGGCCACGACAAGGCCGTGCCGGTGCAAAACCCGTGGGATCGGGCGCGCATTCCGGGTGGCTCGTCCGGCGGCAGTGCAGCAGCAGTGGCCGCGCGACTGGCACCGGCCGCCACCGGCACCGACACCGGCGGCTCGATCCGCCAACCCGCGTCGTTCTGCGGCGTGACCGGCATCAAGCCGACCTACGGCCGCGCCTCGCGCTACGGCATGGTGGCCTTTGCGTCGAGCCTGGATCAGGCCGGCCCGATGGCCCGCTCGGCTGAAGACTGCGCCTTGCTGCTGTCGGCCCTGTGCGGACCCGATCTCGACCGCGACTCGACATCGATCGACCGCCCAGCCGAGAACTATTCGCGCTCGCTCGATGCTTCGCTCGATGGCCTGCGCATCGGCGTGCCCAAGGAGTTTCTGGGCAATGGCGTGGCGCCCGGCGTGCGCGCTGCGGTCGATGCAGCGCTTGTCGAATACGAGAAGCTGGGTGCCCGCCGCGTCGAGGTGAGCTTGCCGCGCACCGAACTGTCGATTCCGGTCTACTACATCATTGCTGCGGCCGAAGCCTCGAGCAACCTGAGCCGCTTCGACGGCGTCAAGTTCGGCCATCGCGCCAAGCAGTACAGAGACCTGGCCGACATGTACGGCAAGACGCGCGAAGAAGGCTTCGGCGACGAGGTCAAGCGCCGGATCATGATCGGCACCTACGTACTGAGCCACGGCTATTACGATGCTTACTACCTGCAGGCGCAAAAGGTGCGCCGCATGATCGCCGACGACTTCCAGCAGGCCTTTGCGCAATGCGACGTCATCGCCGGCCCGGTGGCACCCACGGTCGCGTGGAAGTTCGGCGAGCATGGCAACGACCCCGTCGCCGACTACCTGGCCGACATCTTCACCCTCCCCGCCTCGCTCGCCGGCCTGCCGGGCATGAGCCTGCCGGCCGGTTTCGATGGGCACATGCCCGTTGGCCTGCAATTGATCGGCAACTATTTCGGCGAAGGGAAATTGCTGAATGCAGCGCATCGTTTTCAACAAGCGACCGATTGGCACATACGTACGCCGGAGGGCTTTTGAGATGAGCCAACCCGTGATGAACTCTTTCGAACAGATGCAGGAAGGCCGACCGACCGGCCCGCTGGTGCGTGGCTACGAAGTCATCATCGGCTTCGAGACGCATGCGCAGTTGTCGACTGCCAGCAAGATCTTCAGCCGTGCCTCGACCGCCTTCGGTGCCGAGCCCAACACGCAGGCCTGCGCGGTCGATCTGGCGCTGCCCGGCACGCTGCCGGTCATGAACCGGGGCGCAGTCGAACGCGCCATCAAGCTCGGCTTGGCGCTCGGCGCGACCATCGCGCCGCGCAGCGTGTTCGCGCGCAAGAACTACTTCTATCCCGACCTGCCCAAGGGCTACCAGATCAGCCAGTTCGAGATCCCGGTGGTGCAAGGCGGCGAGGTGACTTTCTTCGTGGGCGACGAATCGAAAACCGTGCGCCTGGTGCGCGCGCACCTCGAGGAAGACGCGGGCAAGTCGCTGCACGAGAACTTCATCGGCCAGTCGGGCATCGACCTGAACCGTGCCGGTACGCCGCTGCTCGAAATCGTGAGCGAACCCGACATGCGCTCGACCGCCGAGGCCGTGGCGTATGCGAAAGAGCTGCACAAGATCGTGACGTGGATCGGCATCTGCGACGGCAACATGCAGGAAGGCAGCTTCCGTTGCGACGCCAACGTGTCGGTGCGCAAGCCCGGCCAGCCGTTGGGCACGCGACGCGAGATCAAGAACCTGAATAGCTTCAAGTTCATGCAGCAGGCGATCGACTACGAGATTCGCTGGCAGATCGAAGAGATCGAAGATGGCCGCAAGGTACAGCAGGCAACCATTCTTTTCGACCCCGACTCGGGCGAGACGCGCGCCATGCGGACCAAGGAAGACGCGGCCGACTACCGCTACTTTCCCGATCCGGACTTGCCCCCGCTGGCAATTGCGCAAGACTGGATCGACCGCGTCAAGGCTGAGATGCCGGAACTGCCGCGTGCGATGGCGGCCCGTTATGTGAGCACGCATGGCCTGTCCGGGTACGACGCGGCGCAACTTACGCAGAGCACGGCACTGGCGCGCTACTTCGACGACACGGTCGCGGCAGGTGCTGCGCCAAAGCTCGCAAGCAACTGGATCACCGGCGAGATGGCGAGGCGACTCAATTCCCAAGATATCAGCATCGACGCCGCACCTATCTCTGCACAGGTGCTGGCAGCAATTGTTCAACGCATCGCAGACAACAAGATCTCCAACAATGCAGGAAAGCAGGTGATGGATCTGCTGTGGGCCGCCGGCTGCATCGCCGAAGCTCCTGTCGCCGCGACCTACGTCGATCGAGCCATCGACGACTTGGGCCTGAAGCAGATGAGCGATACAGGTGCCCTCGAAGCCATCGTCGACGGCGTGTTGGCGACCAACCAGAAGAACATCGACGAGTACCGCGCCGGCAAAGAGAAAGCCTTCAACGCGCTCGTCGGTCAGGTGATGAAGGCCAGCCAGGGCAAGGCCAACCCGGCGCAGGTCAACGCGCTCTTGAAGTCGAAGTTGAGCTAGCGCAGCAGAGCCGGCGCCCGCGGGAGCGTCGGCTATTTCGCCGTGCCGCCAGCGTCTGATGTCCAGAGTTGGCGCAGCTTGATTCGCTCGTCATCGAAGCGCGAATTCACCCGCTTCTTCTCGTCTTCCTGGTCGCTGACAAAGCGGTTCTGCACCGCCATGCTCTGCACGTTGTCGTCGAGTTTGCGGCGCACGGCACCCGGGGCACGGCCGATGTCGCTTTTGTAGAACTCGAGCTCTTCGTCGATTTTCTTGCGCTCGTCGGACAACTCGGCCAGGCGCTTCTTTGCTGCCTGGGTCACAGCGTCGATCTGCACGAGTGCCTCGGCGCGCTCCCGGTTGTGCGCCGCGGCGTTGGGGTATCGGACCAGCAGCGCGCGTTCCCGTCGCCGCTCTTCGAGCTGGCGCGCCTGAAGCAGCGACTGCTGCCTCGCGCGTTCCTCGCGCACGGCAGATTCTCGTGCGGTGTAAGTCGGCTCGACCGTGCGGCGCGTGGTGCCGCTCGGGTTGAGTTCGCGCTGCTCGCGGTCGATGCAATCGGCGATGGGGCGATCGGCCGTGATGATGCGGCCGCGCGAATCGGTGCAGCTGTAGATGCCGCCGCTCGGACCGCCCGTGTTGGCAGTCGTCTGCGCTTTTGCAGTCCCTCCAACGAGCAACAGGACTGAAGACAAGATCGCGAAAAAATTATGTGTGCGCACCAGAAATCCTGTCTTTCAGCCGGCCGAAAAAGCTCAGGCGCCGTAGCGCTGTCGGTAAGCCATAACTCCCTCGCGATGAATGCCCAGCGAGGGGTCTGTGCGTTCCGAGAGGTACTGTAGCAAGTCGTCCAGCGTGGCGATCGCCACCACCTGCATACCTAGCCGATTACGCACATATTGCACAGCGCTGTGGTCGACATCGATGCCGTTCTCCGTCGCTTTTTCTTGTCGGTCGAGGGCGATCACCACGGCCTGCGGCGTAGCCCCGGCGGCGCGGATCGCTTCGATCGATTCGCGCACAGCGGTGCCCGCCGACATCACGTCGTCGACGATCAGCACACGGCCCTGCAGCGGCGCACCGACCAGTACACCTCCTTCGCCGTGGTCCTTGGCTTCCTTGCGGTTGTAAGCAAACGGCACGTTGCGGCCACGCCGGGCCAGCTCCGCCGCCACCGTCGCCCCCAATGGAATGCCCTTGTAGGCCGGGCCGAAGATCATGTCGAACTCGATGCCGCTTTCAATCAATCGGTCTGCATAGAATTCAGCCAGCCGCATCAGCTTGGCGCCATCGTCGAACAGGCCCGCGTTGAAAAAGTAGGGACTCATGCGACCGGCCTTGGTCTTGAATTCGCCGAAGCGCAGCACCCCGGAATCGATCGCGAACTGCACGAAGTCCAGCGCGACCGAACGGCCAGCCTCATTCAATTCAGTCAACTCAGCCATCGGGAATTCCTTTGTTCAAACTCACAAGCCTCAACCTCAACGGCCTTCGTTCGGCAACGACCAAGGGCGTGGCCAACTGGGTGGCCGAACTGGCGCCGGATTGTATTTGCATGCAGGAAATCCGCGTCCAGGCAAGCGATGTCGAAGGCCGATTCGAAGAAATGGCCAACCTGAAAGGCCACTTCCATTTCGCCGAGAAAAAGGGTTACGCCGGCACCGCCATCTACACGCGCCATGCGCCGAGCGACGTCGTCATCGGCTGGGGCGACGCCGAGTTCGATGCCGAAGGCCGTTACCTCGAGCTGCGCTTCGACACCCCTGCGCGCAAGCTGTCGATCATCAGCTGCTACTTCCCCAGCGGCAGCTCGGGCGAGGAACGGCAGGCCGCCAAGTTCCGTTTCCTCAAGGGCTTCTTTCCGCATCTGACCGCGTTGAAGAAAGAACGGGAGTTCATCCTGTGCGGCGACATCAACATCGCGCACCAGCAGATCGATTTAAAGAACTGGCGCGGCAACCAGAAGAACAGCGGCTTCTTGCCTGAAGAGCGCGCCTGGATGACGCGACTGCTCGATGCCGGCACCGAGGGCGCCGGACTGGTCGACGTCTATCGCATGCTGCAACCCGAGACCACTGACGCGGCCTACACGTGGTGGAGCAACCGTGGTCAGGCCTATGCCAACAACGTGGGTTGGCGTCTCGACTACCACTTGGCGACGCCAGCGCTCGCTCACTTGGCACAGCACGAGTCGATCTTCAAGACCGTCAAGTTCAGCGACCACGCGCCGATCACCGTCGACTACGATTTTTCGCTTTGAAGATGTAAAAAGCCCCGGATTCAGGGGAAAGGTAAGCCGTTTGCATTAACTGCTGGCCGCAATTTTTCTCCCGAAATATTCCGTTGCATTTAGAGTTGGTCGCATGGCCCACCGCTATCACGCCGTTCAGGATCCAGCGCATTTTTGGCGCCAGTTTGGCGTTCAGGCGCCGGCCGTGGCGCCTGAAGTTCGCGTCCACGATCAAGGCGTGTTCGTCTGCCGACCGCGCACCGACGCGGCCCGCGGCGGCAAGCTACCTCGCTTTGAAGCCGCGACCGGCCGCTGGGGTTTGATCCCGCTGTTTTCACCGGACGGTCGTGACCGCCTTACGCATGAAGCAGCCAGCGAAACCGCCGCGACCGAACGCAACTTCTATCAGCCATGGAAACGCTCGCACCGCTGCGTGGTGGTTGCCGATGCGCTGTTCGAAACGACCCACACCGGCAGCGAAATTCGCATCGAGCGATTCGACGGCGCACCGTTTTGCATCGCCGGACTGTGGAACGGCTGGCGCTCGCCACAAGGCGCGTGTGTTGAGAGCTTTGCGCTGCTAACGATCGACGCCACCGAAGACGCGCTCATGCAGCAACTCAGGGGCGAACGTCCGCGGCGCCGCCCTGTGATCCTGCCCGACGGCTGGGTCGACGAGTGGCTCTATGCGCCCATCGAAGAAACATCGGCATTCCTTCGGCCGTATCCGCTGCAGATGTGGGTGACCGAAGTACCGATCGCACTGCCGAAGCAGACAACGTCGGTCGAGGCCGCCAGCTTCGGTTGAGCTTGGGCTCAGGCCAGTTCGAACAGAACGTCCTGGGCACCTTCCCACAGCACTTTGCGGCCGAGCGCCTGAAGTTGATCCTGCCCTTCGACGATCGTCAGGAAGTGATTGCCCGCCAGCGGCCCCATGCGGCTCGCGAAGCTGCACGGTCCATACGCCCAGATGATCTCGGTCTCGCTGTAGCCGCCCGGGTAGAACAGGATGTCGCCGCGTGACGGATGGGCGGTGTGATTCTCGAAGCCGACGCCCAACTGAAAGTCGCCGAGCGGAACCCAGCAGCCCTCGCCGCTCCATCGCACATGAATCAGCTTCTGCCGATACGGCAGCAGCTTGGCAAAAGCAGCCACGGTGAGCGGTGCGTCCGGATGGGTTTCGGCGACGAAGTGAAGGCCGCCGGCGGTGATGTCGAGTCGTGTCATGCGAGATTCAAAGATTGAGATATTGAAAGTGGGTCAGTCGCAGCAGCCGCCGAAGTGCCCGCTGCGATAGAACGGCGCGAGGTCCTCGGACAGCGCCTGTACCGTGCCGCGCCATGAAGCGCTGGCCGCATCGCTGGACACATCGCTGGACAGAGCCGCGCGCATTCGCGCCAACAACTCGGCACGCAAGGCCGTCTCGTCGATGCCGGTCACACGGCCGCCTTCGACCACGCTGCGGCCGCCGATCAACACCTGCGCGATGTGGCTGCCATTGCCGCGCGCCAACAACAGATCGAGCGGATCGATGTCGGAGAACAGCGCATCGTCGTCGAGCGCATCCCAGTCGAGCAGCACGATGTCGGCCGGCGCGCCGGGCTCGATGCGTCCACCACTACGCAAGGCGCCCCCCACGCTGCGCGGACCGTGTCGCGCCGCAAAGCCCCATAGCTGATCGCGCGTCATCGTCGTGTCGAAGCCCCAGCCGCGGTGCAGCGAATAGGCGAGCCGCATCTCGCGCAGCGCATCGTCGTCTTCATCGAACGCCATACCGTCGAGGCCCATCGCCACGCGACAGCCTTGCTTCAGCATCTCGGGCAGTGGCGCTATGCCCGACTTGAGGCCGAGGTTGGAGCTGGTGTTGACTGCGATGGTCACGCCGCGCTCGGCCAGCAGCGCCAGCTCGTCGGCGCGCGCCCAGGTGCAATGCGCCAGCGTGAGACGCGGACTCAACAAGCCGATGCTGTCGAGAAATTGAACGATGCCGCCGGGATGCGCCGCATCGGCCCATGCGCGCTGGTACTTGGTTTCCAGCAGGTGCATGTGCACGGGGCGGCCGGTGTCAGCGGATGCTTGTGCAATCGCTTCGAGCAACGGCGTGCTGCACCACTGCACGGCAGCCGGGCCGTACTGCACGGTGACGTGATCGCCATAACCACCTTCGCTCACCATCGCAGCGACCTCGTCCACCAACGCGAGTTGCTGGGCCGGCGCCATCGGCTTGACCGACAGCCGCTGCGCGACCGCGTTGCGAATGCCCGGCCGCAGTGCCTTCAACACCGTCGCGTCGTCGCAGTAGGCGATGCCGTTGCGGTCGCGCATCGCGATCGCGAAGCCGATGCGCACGCCGACATCACTCGCCGCCCGTGCCACCGCGCGGGCCTCGTCGACATACGGCATGCCGCCCTGCACCCGCGTGTAGTGAACCATCAAATTGGCGACGCCGTGACGCACCGAGCGCGCAAAGGATGTGACGGCGCACAGGTAGGGGTCGACGCCGGGCGCGAGGCCGAGGTAGGGGAGCCAGCTTTCGAGCGGCTGGTTGAAGGCGCCGAGAGTGGCGCTGCGGACGGTGCGGGCGTGGTCGTGGGCGTTGGACAGCGCCGGCAAGGCCAGCAGGCGACGCGCCGTGACTGCGGCGCCCAGTGCCTCCAGCGCATTGATCGATGCCACGCGACCGCCCGAAACTGCCACTCGCACATCGGCCTGCGCAGGCGCAGCGCCGGGGTCGGTCAACAGCCAGGTGCAATCAAAGCTTTGTCGGGTCGGCGTAGCGCCAGGCATCTGGGGTGTCGTCATTTCAGTGCGAATTGTGCGGGTCGAATCGCATGCCACGCCCGGGTTGGCGTTGCGCATCACGGCTTTCAGCCAGCGACCGCGAAGATCGCGGCGACCGGACCAAAGCCCGCTGGCCCCTGGTGCTCGGCACCGCCCGAGACGTAGAGGGCGGTCTGGCCGACCACCGAGGCCAGCACGGCGCCGACCGCCGCGCGGGCATGCCGCGTGGCGTTGATGTCGGAGTCGTTCAGCATGGTGTGACGGGCGCCGCGCACCAGCCCACTTGGGCTGGCCTCGGCCTTGGCCAGCAGGTTGACCAGCCGTGCCGCGATGGCATCGGCATCGCGCTCGGGGTCGAGCCCGAAGGCTTCGCGCAGCAGGCGGCGCACGCTGCTGGCATCGACCGCGTCCTGCATCACCGTGTGCGCGATGCGGTAAGCCGATGCGCTGCCGATGGCCTCGCCCAGCACGATGACGACGTTGCCTTCGAGCTCGATGCCGGCCGAACACGAGGCCCGTGCCGAATACAGCGCGCTGTCTTGCAGGATCGCCGCCTCATCGACTGCGGGCAATTCGCCGAGTGCCAGCCCGACGCCGAGCGCCGAGGCGCCACGCGACCATCCCATCGACTCATAGCTGTCACGCGTGACGGTCACTTCGCCGCGCAGTTGTGCCGCCAGCACCTTGGCGGATGTGAGCAACGGGCACTTGACCTGCACGAAGTGCACGTCGGCCGCATCGTCGATGCCCGCATCGCGCATCGCGGCCTGCACCGCTTCTGCCGTGGCCGCTACCTGCGCCATGCGGCCGATCTCTTCGGGTGCGAAGGCGCGCGTGTGCGCCGTGCCGATCACCAGGCGCTTCTCGCCCGACACGCTCGCGGCATCGCTGACATCGATGAAGCCACGCGTGAACACCGTGAAGTGCGGCGACAGCACGCCCTCGGTGCCGCCCGACATCACGAGCGCCACGCGGTCGTGCACCTGCGCCACCGTGCAGCGGAGATGCGGCGCGAGGAAGTGGCACCAGGCCGTGGCGGCGAAGTCGCGCGTGTGGTCGTTGACGCAGCCGTTGCCTTCGGTCTTGCCCATCACCGCGACGATGTGTGCCGGGTCGAGCCGCCCCGCGTCGATCAGCGCCTGTACGCCCGAAAGGTCCGCCGGACCACTGCATGACACGCGAAATACATCGACCTTCTGCGCCTTGCCAGATGATGTTGACGTGCTCACAGCGTGTACTCCGGCGCGGCCACCAGCGGCAGAGGGTTGAGCGGAATGCTGGGCGGCGTGGCGCCGATGGTGCTGACGAAACTGACATGGTCGGCATGGAGTTGCCATGCGTTGTGCGCGACGGGGCCGAACGACGCCGCTTCGGGCAGCGTCGGCGCCAAATTGGGGCGTGGGGAGCGCGCGGAGGCTTTCATGCTCATCGCCTTGCAGCCGCCGTGCCAATCAGCGCTTCGCCTTGTCGCTTTATCGCAATCTCTGAATCACGCCGTCCCGCAGTTGCCCGGCCATGCGTCGTTCAAGCCATCCTCAGTGCGTGTCGTGGCCGACGCGATCCAACTAAAAAGCCCGCACTTCGCCGCGCGGCACGAAGCGGCCCATACCGGCGCGCCCCAGCCACTGCGGCCCATCGACGATCAGCTGGCCGCGGAGAAATACCTTTTCGACGCGACCGCGCAGCGTGCGTCCCTCCAGCAAGGTGTAGTCGCAATGGCTGTGCAAGTGCTCCGCGTGGATGGTCTGGCTGGCGTTGGGGTCGAACAGCACCACGTCGGCATCGCTGCCGACGGCGATCGTGCCCTTTTTCGGAAACAGGCCGAACAGCTTGGCCGGCGTGGTCGCGGTCAACTCGACGAAGCGATTCAGCGACAGCTTGCCCTGCATCACGCCGATGTCGAACAGGCTGACCAGGCGCGTTTCAATGCCGGGGGCACCGTTCGGAATTTGCGAGAAATCATCCTTGCCGCGCATCTTCTGCAGGCGGTAGCCGAGGTGGCCCTCTTTCATGCAGAAAGGGCAATGGTCGGTGGCGATCACCTGCAAGTCGTCGTAGCGCAACGCCCGCCACAAATGCTTCTGGTTGTCGGCGCTGCGCAGCGGCGGCGTCATCACGTACTTGGCGATTTCCAGGTCGTCGCTTTGGTACACCGAATCATCGAACAACAGGTAGTGCGGACAGGTTTCGGCGAACACCGGGATGCCCTCGGCGCGCGCGGTGACGATGTGCTTGAGCGCCTCGTTGCTCGACACATGGACAAAGTAAATCGGCGCCTGGGCCAGCTCGGCCAGCCGGATGCCGCGGTGCGTCGCCTCGCCTTCCAGAATGGCCGGACGGGTCAGTGCGTGATAGCGCGGCGAGGTGTGGCCCGCCTCCAGCGCCTCCTGGATCAGCAGGTCGATCACCGTGCCGTTTTCCGCGTGCAACGCCACCATGCCGCCGTCCGCACCGACCTGGCGCAGCATCCGAAAGATGGACGCATCGTCGGCCATCATCACGCCGGGGTAGGCCATGAACATCTTGAAGCTGGTCACCCCCTCGTGGTGCATGGCGTGCCGCACGTCTTGCAGCACCTGGGCGTCGACCCGCGTGACGATCACATGCAAGCTGTAGTCGACCGCGACTTGCGACTCGGCACTGCGCTGGGTGCGGGCGATCGCCCCGAGCGGCGAATCGGTCGCGGTTTGCAGGGCGAAGTCGACGACGGTGGTGGTGCCGCCAAATGCCGCGGCCTTGGTGCCGCTGGCAAAGGTGTCGCAGGTCACCGTCGGGCCGATCACGTTTTCCAGATGCACATGGGTGTCGACGCCGCCGGGCAGCACATACAGGCCGGTGGCGTCGATCACCAGCACATCGCCGCCGACTTCCAGCGCGTGACCGATGGTGTGGATCAAGCCGTCTCGCATCAGCACGTCGGCCACGTAGTCGTCGCTGGCGGTGATGACGCGACCATTGCGAATCAGGGTGGCAGAGGAGGTGCTGGGCATAGTGAAGGTGGGTGGTTAAGGGCCCGCTTCAGTTTGCAAAATCCGTACCCGACCTGGTGCCGCAGCACTGGCGTCACCGACAACGCAGAGCGCGATCTAGCGACACTCGCTCAGGTAACGGGTCAGCGAATCCTGCACACGTTGCGGCTCCAGACCGCGCACGATGACGACCAGCCGCGACTGGTGGTCGTCGCTCGGCCAGCGCGCCAGATGCGTCGGCGGATGCACCAACTGCTGCACGCCATGCACCACCACCGGGGCCTCGGCCCCTTCCACATTGAGCAGGCCTTTGACGCGCAGCACCTGGGTGCCGTGGGCATGCAACAGCAGCGACAGCCAGACGCTGAAGACGGTCCAGTCGACGGCCTCGGGCAAGTCCAGGGCAAAGGCCACGATGTCGCGATGCACGTTGGCGTCCGCGGCGGCAGGCCCTCCGGGCGCAGCCAGCGCCAGGTAGTTGCGTTGGCGGCCGGCTTGCAACCAGCTGGCGACTTCTTCGGTCTTGCCCGCAACATCGAAGACGTCAGCGCCCAGGATGGCGCGCGCGTCCAGCTGCGTGGGGTCGAGCGCCAGACACGGCGCGCTCGGGTTGACCTGGGCCAGCTGCAGCTGCAACGCCGGTAGCAACGCGGGGTCAACGATGTCGAGCTTGGTGAGCACCAGGCGGTCGGCCAGCGCCACCTGCTTTTGGCACTCGGGGTACTGCGCCAGATTGCCCGCGCCGTGGACCGCATCCACCGTGGTGATCACATTGCCGACACGGAAGTGGTGCTGCAGCACCCGGTCGTACATCACGGTGGCGAGTACCGGTACCGGATCGGCCAGGCCGGTGGTCTCGATGATGAGCCGCACAAAAGCCGGTATCTCGCCGCGCTCGCGGCGCTCGTACAGGTCCCGCATGGCGCTCGCCAGGTCGCCGCGGATGGTGCAGCAAATGCAGCCCGACTGCAGCAAGACGATGTCGCCCTCGATGCGGTCGACCAGATGGTGGTCGATGCCGATGTCGCCGAACTCGTTGATCAACACGGCGCAGTTATTGAACAACGCGTCGCGCAGCAGTCGGTTCAGCAGGCTGGTCTTGCCTGAGCCCAAAAACCCGGTCAGCACATTGACGGGAATCCGTTCGCTCATCGGCCGAAGCCCATCGTGTCGGGCTGCGCCAGCGGGTCCACGCTGCGCCCGGTGATCTCCTGCACGGCCTGCCAGACATGGGGCAGGCTATCGACCACCTGTTGCTTGCCCGTGGGACCGGCCACCAGATAGAAGCGCCCTTGCCAGTCGCTGACCGTGACGCGGGCAGCGGCCAGCACCTGGTTGATGACCCGGATGCGCTTGGCCCGCTCGGCCCGGCGCGTCGGCGCCGATGCGCCTTGAATGCGGCCCGCGCCGCTGCTCCAGTGTTCCTCGCCGCCGAGCGAGCCGCAGACGCCGCACATGCTGTCAGGGACTCAGGCTTTGACGCGAGGATGGCGCGTCGCAAAGTCGTTGGCCATCTCGTCCATCGTGACAAAGCGCACCCCCGGATGCGACTTGATGTACGCAAACAGACGCTCGAGCATCAGCAGCACCTGGGGCCGCCCGGCCACATCGGGGTGGATGGTGATGGGGAACACCGCGTAGTCCATTTCGCGGTAGACCCAGTCGAACTGGTCGCGCCACATTTGCTCGATGTCGCGCGGGTTAACGAAGCCATGGCTGTTCGGCGACTTCTTGATGAACATCATCGGCGGCAGGTCGTCGAGGTACCAGTTGGCCGGGATTTCAATCAGGTCGCTCTCGACGCCGCGCTGCAGCGGCACCATCCACTCGTCAGGCTTTTTGCCGTAGTCGATCGGCGTCCAGCTGTCGCCCACCCGCACGTAGTAGGGAGAAAAGTCGTTATGCATCAGCGAGTGGTCGTACTTGATGCCCTTTTTCACCAGCAACTCGTTGGTGACTTTGGAGAACTCCCACCACGGCGCCACATAGCCGGTCGGGCGCCGGCCCGACAGCTGCTCGACCAGCGCGATGCACTTGTCCAGCACGGCTTCTTCCTGCCCTGGCGTCATGGCGATCGGATTCTCGTGCGAATAGCCGTGAATACCGATCTCGTGGCCAGCCTCGGCCACCGCCTTCATTTGCGCCGGAAAGGTTTCAATCGAGTGGCCCGGAATGAACCAGGTGGTCTTGATGTCCATGCGCTCAAACAGCTTGAGCAAGCGCGGCGCCCCGACCTCGCCGGCAAACAGGCCGCGAGAAATATCGTCCGGCGAATCTTCCCCACCGTACGACCCGAGCCAACCGGCCACGGCGTCCACGTCGACCCCGAAGCCACACAAAATCTCTTTCGCCATCGTCTTTGCTCCTGAAAAAATCAATCTGAAAGCAGCGCTTGCATCGCGGGACGCCATGCGCCTGTATGGGAATTCAACCGGCTGCGTGCCGCGCCATGTGCACCTGGTGCAGCGTGATCTTTCGCACCTCCGCCTGGCTCGTCTCGATGTGCGCGCGCAACAGCATCGCTGCCTGGTCGCCGCGGTTCGCACGCACGGCTTTCAGGATCTTCGCGTGCTCGTCGTACGTCGCGTCGATGCGCGGCTGCTTGGTGAAGTCGAGGCGCCGGATGATGCGGATGCGGTCGGTTACATCGCGGTGCACGCGGGCCATCTCGGTATTGCCTGCGGCGGCGACCAGCGCGCAATGAAACGCCTCGTCCCACTGCGCGACCTGCGTCGCATCCGTGCTGCGTTGCGCGGCGGGTACCAGCCAGATGGCGACCAGCGTGTCGAGCACGGCGCGGTCGATGTGGCGGTCGGTTTCGCAAAGGCGATGTGCGGCCGTGGTCTCCAGCACCATGCGCAGGTCGTAGAGCTGTTCGAACTGGTCGAAGTCGAAAGGCAGCACGCGCCAGCCGCTCCTGAACAGCACCTCGACGTAGCCTTCCTGCTGCATGCGAAACAGCGCCTGGCGCACAGGCGTCCGCGAGACGCCAAGCCGCTCGCTGATCTCGTTTTCAGTGAAGCGGTCGCCGGGCACCAAACGGAACTCGGCGACGTCGCGCTTCAGCTGCGCGTAGACCTCGTCGGCGCGGGTGCGAAACGGCACCGGAACAGGAACGACGATGGGGTCCGGCGTCGATGCAGCGGCAGCCGCAGCGACCGCAGCAGCGGAGCCGATAGGACGAGCGGCGCGCGTGGCAGGAGTACGGACGGTAGACACCTCGGAATGTTAGTCGCTGGCCGTGCCGCTTAAGGCGGTCAACACCGCGTCGCTCGGTGCGGTCCAGCCCACGATCGCGCCCTGCGCGCGAATCATGTCGATGGTCGCGGTCTTGAATGCGGGGAAGTAGCTCTCGGTGCAGTCTTCGAGCAGCAGCCCGTCGTAGCCGCGGTCGTTGGCTTCGCGCATGCTGGTCTGCACGCACACCTCGGTCGTCACGCCACCGAAGAGCAGGTGCGTGATGCCGCGCGCCTGCAGCGTTTCATGCAGCCCGGTCGCATAGAACATGCCCTTGCCCGGCTTGTCGATGACCAGCTCGCCTTCGACCGGCGCCAGCGCGTCGATGATCTGGTTGCCGGGCTCGCCCTTGACGAGGATGCGGCCCATAGGCCCTGGGTCGCCGATGCGCAGAGTCGGGTTGCCACGGCTCAACTTGGCGGGGGGGCAGTCCGACAGGTCGGCCTCGTGCGACTCGCGTGTATGCACTACAAGACCGCCCGCTTCACGCCAGGCTTTCAACATCGTCTGCGTCGCGGGCACGATGGCTTCGAGCAGCGCAACGTCGTTGCCGAGCGTCTCGCCGAAGCCGCCGGGCTCGATGAAGTCGCGCTGCATGTCGATCAGCACCAGGGCCGTGGTGTCGATGTCGAAGTCGTAGGCAAAGGGGTTGGCTTCCACGCGCATGGTGTGCTTCTCGGTTGGTTAGTGGTGCCCGCCGCCCATGTGCGCGCCGAGCACGTGCCGCTCGGCCGTGGCCGCAGGCGTCTCGAACACGACGCGGCCTTCGCTCATGACCACGATGCGATCGGCCAGCTCCAGCAACTCGTCGAGGTCTTCGCTGATGAGCAGCACCGCGCCGCCCTTCTCGCGCACCTGCACGATGCGCGCGTGGATCTCGGCCACGGCAGCGAAGTCGAGCCCGAACACCGGGTTGGCCGCGATGAGCACGTTGATGTCGCCGGCCAGCTCACGGGCCAGCACGGCGCGTTGCACGTTGCCGCCGGACAGGCTGCGAATAGGAGCGCCCTCGCCTTGCGTCTTGACGCCGTACTCGCCGATCCACTCACGCGCGCGGCTGCGCCACACGGGAAAGTTCAGGATGCCGCCGCGCGCTAACGGAGATTGATCAAAGTCGCGCAGTGCCATGTTCTCGGCCACGCTCAAGTCGGCGACGCAGGCATTGCGCAACGGTTCTTCGGGCAGGCTGCGTACCTTCAGTTCGCGGTTCTCGTCACGCTTGGCGCTGTAGGGCTGGCCCATCACCGTGACCTTGCCCGACAGCCGTGCACGCTGGCCGACCAATGCCTCGACCAGCTCGCGCTGACCGTTGCCCGACACGCCAGCGACACCGAGGATTTCGCCGGCGCGCACCGACAAACTCAGGTCGTGCAACGCCAGCGTGCCGCGGTTGCCCATGGCTTGCAGGTTCTCGACATTCAAGGCGATCGGCGCGTCGCTCGCCAGCACCTTCATCGTGTGGAGTGCGCGGCCGGTCGGCGCGACCGCTTCCAGCTCGGCCGGCGCATCGCCTTCGGGCGGTGGCGCCACGCCTTCGCCCGCCTCGCCCATCATGGCCGCAGCCAATTGCGTCGGGCTGGTTTCGTCGACGCGGCAGTGGTGCACCGCCTTGCCGCGGCGCAGCACCGTCACGCTGTCGGCATAGGCCATCACTTCGCGAAACTTGTGCGTGATGATGAGCACGGTGCACATGCCGCTCCGCGCAAAGTCGCGCACGTGGCCCAGCACTTCATCGGCTTCCTGCGGCGTCAGTACCGAGGTCGGCTCGTCGAGGATCAACAGACGCGGCCGCAAGTACAACTGCTTCAACAGTTCGAGCTTCTGCTTTTCTCCGGCCGCCAACGACGAAGGCGTGACGTCGAGGTCGAGGCTGAAGGGCGTGGTCGCGAGAAATGCCTTGAGGTCGGCGCGCTTGGCTTTCCAGTCGATCAGCGCCGGCGTCTTGCCGCCGGCCAGCAACAGGTTCTCCGCCACCGTCATGCCCGGTGCCAGCGTGAAGTGCTGATACACCATGCCGATGCCCAAAGCGCGCGCGACGATCGGGTTGGCGATGTCTTGTTCCCGGCCGTCGATGAGGATGCCGCCTTCTTCAGCCCGCTGGAAGCCCGCCACGCACTTCACCAGCGTGCTCTTGCCCGCGCCGTTTTCTCCGAGCAGCGCGTGCACCGTGCCGGGCTCCACGTGCATCGTCACCGAGTCCATGGCGGTGAAGGCGCCGAAGCGCTTGGTGAGCCGGTAGGTGTCGAGCATCAGCGCGCCGGTGCCTGCGGGCAATGCGCCGATAGGGTGCGAGCGCGCTGCGATATCGGCGGGTGCACTGAGCTTTGCGGCCATGCGGTCTTTCAGTTGTCGAGCGCGCCGACCGCGTCGATCAACGCCGTCGACGTGGCATGCGCACCGAACACGCCGCCCTGCATCGTGATCATCTTCAAGGCCGCCAGGTGGTTGCCGTGGTCCGTGGCGGCCGTGCAGTCGGACAGCAGCAGGCACTCGAAGCCGCGGTCGTTGGCATCGCGCAGGGTCGTGTGCACGCACACGTCGGTCGTGATGCCGGCGAGGATCAGGTTCTCGATGCCGCGCGTGCGCAGGATCAGTTCCAGGTCGGTCGCATAGAACGAGCCCTTGCCCGGCTTGTCGATGACCACTTCGCCCGGCAGCGGCGCCAGCTCGGGGATCAGCTGCCAACCCGGCTCGCCGCGAATCAATATGCGGCCGCACGGTCCGTCGTCGCCGATGCCGACGCCGTTGGCGCCGATCTGCCGCGAGCGCCAGCGCTTGTTGGCAGGCAGGTCGGCGAGGTCGGGCCGATGCCCTTCGCGCGTGTGAATGATGTGAAAGCCGAGCGGCCGCAACACGGCCAGCAAGCGCGCGATCGGCGCGATGGGTGCCTGCACAAGCGCGAGGTCATAGCCCATCACATCGACATAGCCGCCCTTGCCGCAGAAGTCGGTCTGCATGTCGATGACGATGAGCGCCGTGTTGGCCGGCCGCAGGTCGCCGTTGCAGGGCCATGCGTAAGGCTCGGCCTCAATGTGCAGCGCTGGCAAAGTGGCGCTGTCGGTCATGAATCGAGAGCCCTCCGGTGTGCCGAGTCGGGGTCTTGCGGAATGTCGGGCAGCTCGGCGGGCAGTTGCGGCACGAGCGGATGCGTCTCGTGGCCTTTGTAGGCACGCAGCGGCGCCGCAAAGCCGCACGAGGTGCCGTCGACCACCTGCACCTGATCGCTCCAGGGCAGCTTGTAGTTACCGGCCGCCATGTCCTGCATGTAGGTGTAGGGGCAGTCTTGCGCCCCGCCCTTCACCGCCACGTAGCCACGGTGGTAGAGCTGGTAGATGTTGTTCTCGACGCCCCAGCCGGTGCGGGCTTCGCGCACGAGATCGGGCCGCAGTTCGCAAGTGATGATCTCGTCGACGCGGCTGCCGCCTTCGACCATCACCGTGCCGTCGAAGCTGCAGAACATGCCCTCGCCCATCGAGTCGAAGGAGCCGTCGCTACCGCACAGGCACACGCTCGCGGTGTAGGCCAGGTTGCAGAAGGCGTTGGCCTGGTTCGTGATCTTCCAGGCATGGCGGATCGGTGCGGTGTAGCCCGCAGTGCGCAGGATGATTTCAGCGCCCTTGTACGTGGCCTCGCGCGCCATCTCGGGGAACATGCCGTCGTGGCAGATGATGAGCGCGAGCTT
Organism: Variovorax sp. LG9.2; assembly: GCF_035018885.1. Taxonomy (NCBI): domain Bacteria; kingdom Pseudomonadati; phylum Pseudomonadota; class Betaproteobacteria; order Burkholderiales; family Comamonadaceae; genus Variovorax; species Variovorax sp. LG9.2. Next base: position 48,984 of record NZ_JASJXB010000012.1, read on the forward strand.
GCTGCCGTTGGGGCCGTCGCACACCGGCACGCCGACGTTGCCGGGCTCCCACGGTTCGACCGGCACCCACGGATGGAGCTTGCGGTAGTAGAGCCGTATCGCACCCATGTCGTCGACGATGAGCCCCGTGTTGTACGGGTTACCGCCGGGGTTGGCTTCCATGATGGAGAAGCAGGCCCAGATGGTGTTGTCGACGCACGCTTGCCGCAGCGCCTTCACCTCGGGGCCATCGAGCTCGCACATGATCTCGGGCGAGGTGTCCATCGACAGCCCGTGCAGCGAATACTCCGGGAATACGACGAGATCCATCGTGCCCTGGTTGCGCCGCGCCTTGCCGACCATGTCGCAGACACGCTGCGTCTGCGCCGTGAGGTCGGCCTTGGTTTTGACCGTTGGCAACTGCAGTTGCACCAGACCGATGACGACGCCGTTCGCCGACTTGTTGAGACCACCGAAGCCGCTCATTTCAATGATTCCTATAAGGGTTGGCGCGCCGAACGATCAGCGCGTCGAAGACAACTCGCCCGGGCTGCCGATCGCGACACTGCCAGGCTTGCAGGTAAACACCAGTATCACCAGCGTGAGTACGTAGGGCACCGTGTTGAAGAGGTGGTAGCCCCAGCCCACGCCGACCGATTGCAGCGCCGGCCCGATGGCTCCCGCACCGCCGAAGAGGAAGGCTGCGCCGACACACCGCAGCGGGCTCCAGCGCGCGAAGATGACCAGTGCCACTGCGATCAAGCCCTGCCCGCTGGAGATGCCTTCGTTCCAGCTGCCCGGATAGAACAGCGTGAGCGACGCACCGCCGAGCCCGGCGATGAAGCCGCCCGCCGTGGTGGCCGCGATGCGAATGCCCGACACCGAGTAGCCGAGCGCCCGCGTGGCGTTGGCCGAATCGCCCGCCATGCGCACCAGCAGGCCGGCGCGTGTGCGTGCGAAGCCCCACCAGAGGAACAACGCGAGCAAGAGGCCGATCGGCACCAGCGCGTTCAGCTGCAGCGCCGAGCGAACGACCGGGTTGTCGCTCCAGTCGCCGAGCGGGATCGCCGGGATCTGCGGCGCTTGCGGCTGGATCAGCGGCTTGCCGAGATAGAACGCGAGGCCGGTGCCGAAGAGCATCAACGCGATGCCGGTCGCGACGTCGTTGACGCCGTCAAGCGAGCACAACAAGCCGTGCAGCAAGGCGAGCGCCGCGCCGGCGCAGGCGCCGATCAACACGCCGAGCCAGGGTGAGCCGGTGAGATACGCACCGCCGAAAGCCGCCATCGCCGACAGCACCAGCACGCCCTCGAGGCCCAGGTTGATACGGCCCGATTTCTCGGTCAGGCATTCACCCAAACTGACGAAAAGGAATGGTGCGCCAACGCGCAAAGCTCCGCCGACGATGCCTGCGACAAGCGCCACCCACTGGTCGGCGGTCATGTTGAACGGGCAGCGGTCATGCAGCCTCCACGGTGTTGGTCTTCTTCGCCGAGGCCGCACCGAGCGTCTTCGCGCTCAGCTTCTTCCAGTCGATCATCCGGAGCCCTTCGCTCGCCAGGATCAGGACGAAAGCGATGCCCTGCAGCACCAGCACCGACGCATCGGGCAAGCCGAGCCGCCGTTGCAGCAGGCTGCCGGCCGCGCCGAAGCCGCCGAACAGGATGGCGACCGGAATGACCGCGATCGGGTTGTGCCGCGCGATGAACGACACCAGGATGCCGGCATAGCCATAGCCCGCGATGAGCGACGCGTTGGCGTTGGTGTGCACCGCAGCGACTTCGACCGCACCGGCCACGCCGGCACACGCACCGCCGACCCCGCACGCAGCGAGGATCAGCTTCGTCGCAGGCAGCCCGACCAGCTGCGCGGTGCGCGGGTTGCCGCCGACCACGCGAATCGCAAAACCCGACGCGGTGATGCGCAGCCAGAGCCCGAGCCCGATGCAGGCCACGATGCCGATGACCAGACCCCAGTGAATGTCCGAGCCGCCGATGCCGCCGATGCGCAAGGCTTCGGGCAGCGGATAGGTCGACGGCTTGTTCAGGCTGGCCGGGTCGCGCAGCACGCCTTCGACCAGGTGCTTGAAGATGCCGATGGCGATGTAGGCCAGCAGCAGGCTGCTGATGGTTTCGTTGATGCCGCGGTACTGTCGCAACCAGCCCGCCAGCATGATCCACAGCCCCCCGGCGATGGCGCCGGCGATGCACACCAGCACGGTGCCGATGACGTTGGCAGGCAACGGGACGGCATGGGCCAATGCCGCGCAGGCGAGTCCGCCCAGCACCAACGCCCCTTCGCCGCCGATGATGACTAGCCCGGCCCGCGCCGGGATGGCCACGCACAGCGCGGTGAGCATGAGCGGCGCCGCCCGCTGCAACGTGTTCTGCCATGAGAACCAGTCGCCGAACGCGCCCTTGAAGAGCACGACCCACACCTCCACCGGATCGACCCCGGCAAAGGCGACCAGCAGGCCGAAGAGCAACAGCGCCGCCACGATGGCGAACACCGGCAGGGCGATCTCGCGGAGGGCGTTGCGCATCGTCGAGCCTTTAGAAGCTGCCGTTCACGCCCTCGACCAGGTAGTTCATCTTTTCGAGTTCGATGTCGGTCTGCTTTTGCGTCTTGCCAGCCGCCAGCACTTCCTTGCCCTTGTTGTCCTTGAGCGGGCCTTTGAAGATGTCGAAGGTACCGGCGATCATCTTGGCCTTGACGTCGTCGGCCTGCTTCTTGGCGGCGTCGGTCACGGCCGGGCCGTAAGCCGACATCTTCACGTAGCCGTCCTTCAGGCCGCCACGCAAAAAGTTGGGGTGCGGCTTGCCGGTTTGCGCGGCTTCGATGATGGTCTTGTAGGCGGTGAGCCAGTTCCATTCGGCGCCGGTGAGGTAGGCCTGCGGTGCCAGCTTGGCCTGGCTTGCGTGGTAGCCGCAAACCATCTTGCCGCGCTTGGCGGCGGTCTCGACCACCACCTTGGGGCCATCGACGTGCATCGTGAACACGTCGCAGCCCTGGTCGGCCAGGCTGTTGGTGGCTTCGGCTTCTTTCACCGGCATCGACCATTCACCCGTGAAGATGACACTGCAGGTGATGCCGGGCTTGACCGAGCGCGCACCCAGCGTGAAGGCGTTGATGTTGCGCAACACCTGCGGGATCGGCTTGGCCGCCACGAAGCCGATCTTGCCGCTCTTGCTCATGTGGCCGGCAATCACGCCGTTCAGGAACTGGCACTCGTCGATGTAGCCGAAGAAACTGCCGACATTCTTGGGCATGCTCTCGGTCCACAGGCCGCCGCAATGCGAAAAGCGTACATCGGGGTCCTTGGGGGCGAGCGCCAGGATGTGCGGGTCGAAGTAGCCGTAAGAAGTCGGGAACAGCAGCTTGGCGCCGTCCTGCGAAATCATGCCGGTCATGGTCTTTTGCACCGCTGCGGTCTCAGGCACGTTCTCTTCTTCGACCACCTTGATGCCAGGCATTTTCTTGATCTCGGCCGCGGCCTGGGCGTGTGCCTGGTTGTAGCCGTAGTCGTCGCGCGGGCCGACGTAGATGACGCCGACGGTGAGTGGCTTTTGTGCGTTGGCGAATGCGCTGAATCCTCCGAGGGTGCCTGCTGCGCCCAGCGCGGCGAGTGACTTAAGGGAATCGCGACGGTTGAATTGACTCTTCATGGCTCTCTCCGGTTTTGGGACGGCTTGCGGGTTGATCCTCCAATGCATCCTGGACTGGCGCATCTTGGATACAAGAAGGTATGCACGAAGTGTGCCGAGATGAAGCGCACCGAAACCAGCGTCGATTTCAGAGCAGGCTCACATGCGCCGACACCACGCGCCAGCCCTCTGGTGTGCGCATCCAGGTCTGGCTCTGGCGGCCGGTGCGCTCGCTGCCGGCACGGCGAAATTCGCAGTTGGCGGTCGCGAAGTCGTGCCCATAAGTGGTGATGACGGTGCGCAGCAATTCGCGCGCGAGCCCCACGGCGGGGCGCCCGGCCCGGAACGCCTGGATCGCTTCATGGCCATAGAGGTTTTCGCCGGCGCCGTAGCGCAGCGTGAGCGGGCTGTCCCAGAACAGTTCGTCGAGCACCCCGACGTTGTTGGTGACAAGCGCGTCTTCGTAGCGCTCGAACGCAGCAACGACTTCGGCGACGACGTCGGGCAGGTTGATAGCAGGTTGCAGGGACATGAGGATGCTTCTTCGGTTCAACTCAAAGAGGCCACCGGCGCGTGCACCACGTCGGCGGCTTCGAGTGCCGCGGCCACACGCAGCACCAGGTCTTCGCGCCAGGGTGCGCCGATCACCTGCACGCCGATCGGCAAGGTCGCGTGGGCGCCCCACACCGGCACTGCGCACACCGGCAGCCCCACGCATGAAATGGGTTGCGTGAGCAGCCCCATGTTCGGCCGCACCGGCAGGCGTTGTCCGTTGATCTCGAACCACTCCGCGCCGATGGGCGTGGCAGCCGAAGGCGTTGCCGCGGCCAGCAGGATGTCGTAGCGCTCGAACACGCGCGCCACCGCCTCGGCGTAGGCGCGGCGCACGCGCTGGGCGCGCGCAACCCACGCGGCCGGCAGCAACGCACCGGCTAAAAATCGGTCGCGCGACAGCGGCTCGAAGTCATGCGGCCGCTTGCGCAAATCGTTCAGGTGCAATGCCGCACCTTCGGAGTTGGTGATGAGAAACGCCGCCGCGCGGCCTGCATCGACCATCGGCAACATCACCGTGCTGACCGCGCCCAGCGCGTCGGCCACGCGGTCGACCGCGACCAGCGCTTCCGGCCCTGCGTGCTCTCGAAAGTAGCCGCCGAGCACGCCGATGCGCAGCCCTTGCGCGCCGAGGTCGAGATCTTTGACGACGGCCTCGACATCGCGCTGCGCACAACCGGGATCGCGATGGCCGAAGCCCTCCGGCCCCTGCATCGCGTCGTAGGCCAGCGCCAGGTCACGGGTCGACCGCGCGAACGGGCCGAGGTGGTCGAGGCTCGAAATGAAGGGATAGCTGCCGGTGCGCGGCAGGCGGCCGAAGGTCGGCTTGAGCCCGAACACACCGCACAGCGATGCCGGCACGCGGATCGATCCGTTGGTGTCCGAGCCGAGCGTCAGCGGCACCTGCCCCGCCGCCACCGCAGCACCCGAACCGCCCGACGAGCCGCCCGCGATGCGGGTGCGATCGTGCGGGTTGCGCACCGGGCCGGCGTGGCTGTTCTCGGTGGTGAAGCCGTAGGCGTACTCATCCATGTTGAGCGCACCGACCAGCACCGCGCCAGCGCTCTCGAGGCGCCGCACCAGTGCCGCATCGCTGCGGGCGGGCGCACTCTCGCGCTCGATCTTCGAGCCGGCCAACGTGGCGATGCCGGCGATATCGAACAGGTTCTTGACGGCGAACGGCACGCCCAGCAGCGGCAGCTCGCGCGTGCGATCGCCGTTGGCCGAAGCCAGCGATGCATCGACCTGCGACGCGCGCCGCAGCGCCCGCGCCTGCAGCACTTCGGTGAACGCGTTGATGCGGCTGTCGGTCGCGGCGATGCGCTCCAGGCTGGCCTGCACCAGCGCCACCGCGCTGACCTCGTTGGCCCGCACCGCATCGGCCATCGACGACGCATCGCTGGCCAGAAACGCTTCGGGGTTCATCGCTCTTGCTCCGTCGGGCTCACGGGCACGAACGTCACCGCGGGCTCGTGCGAAGGCGCCAACGGCACCGCCTCGACGATGTCGGCAAAGCCTGCTGCCAGCGTGAAGTAGCCGAGGACGCCCGCCCGGTGCTCCGGCCAAAGCCGCAGCCCCAGCGCGGCCGCTGCCGCATCCACATAGGTTTCGATCTGCACAGGCGTCATGGCAACCTCATCGTCTGACTTCGCGCTGGAAGATTTCGAGGCTTAGCTTTTTCATGGCTACGAAGCTCGGCTCGCTCAGCGTCTCGAGGGTGCGGGGCCGTGCATCGCCGTAACGCAAGATTTCGGCCACCCTGGTCGGGCGCTTGGTCAGGAGCAGCACCTGGTCGGCCAGGTACACCGCTTCTTCGAGGTCGTGCGACACCAGCAACATGGTGGTGCCGGTCTTCATGAAGACCTCTTGCAGCTTCTCGCGGATGAACAGTGTCATCTCGAAGTCGAGCGCCGAGAACGGCTCGTCGAGGAACAGCACCTCCGGGTTGGGCGCCAGCGCCCGCATGATCGACGCCGTTTGTTGCTGCCCGCCAGAGAGCTCGTAGGGGTAGCGCTTCAGGTCGAACTTGACGTCGAACGACGCCACCAGCTCGGCCATGCGGCGGTCGACTTCCGCTTTGCTCTTGCCTTCCAGCTTGAGCGGATAGGCGATGTTGTCGATGGTGCGCATCCACGGAAACATCGCCTCGCGGTAGTTCTGGAACACGTAGCCGATCTTGGTGTCCTTGCGCTGCTTGCCGTCGAACAGGATCTCGCCGGCATCGATCGGGACCAACCCGGCGATCATGTTGATGAGGGTCGACTTGCCGCAGCCGTTGGGCCCGAACACCGAGACGATCGCGTGCTTGGGAATGTCGAGGTTGAAGTTCTCGTACAGCGGCCAGCCGGCGAAGTACTTGGTCAGGCCGCGGATCGTGATGTGCGTGCCGGCCGGGCCGGGCTGGAACTTGGGTTGCGGCACGTCGGCAAAAACAGGGCCGTTCAAGACTGCGCTCATGGTGATTTACCTCCCCGACCAATGGACGATGCGGCGCTCGGCCACCAGGAAAAGAATGTTGAGCGCATAGCCCAGCGCGCCGGCCGCCAGGATGGCCGCGTACATGCTCTTGACGTTGAGCACCTGCTGCGCATCGATGATGCGGTGGCCGAGGCCGCTGTCGGAGCCGATGAACATCTCGGCCACGATCACGATCACCAGCGCCATCGATACGGCGGAACGCAAGCCGACGAATGAGGGTTGCAGGCTCTCCCAGATCAGCACATCCTTGAACACCTGCCAGCGCGATGCGCCCATCACTTTGGCTGCCATCACGCGTTGCTTGCGCGCATTGATGACGCCGTAGGCACTGTTGAAGATCACGATGAGGAAGGCTCCGAAGGCGGCGATCGCCACCTTGTTGACGTCTGACACGCCGAAGATCAGCAGGAACAACGGGATCAGTGCTGACGAGGGCGTCGAGCGAAAGAAGTCGATCAGGAACTCGACGCTGCGGTAGGCCTTCTCGTTGCTGCCGAGCAGCACGCCGAGCGGCACGCCGACGACGGCCGCGATCACGAAAGCCTGCAACGTGCGCCATACCGTGACCGCGAAGTCGAGCAGCAGCGGGCCGCCAGCCAGGCCGGTCGCGAGCGCATGCAGCGTGTCGATGGGGGTCGGCAACAGGATCTGCTTGATGAAGCCGAAACGCACCACCAGGTCCCACAGGATGAACAGCGCGATCGGCCCAATGAAGGGCAGGAAGCGGTCCCAGGCGGGTGCCGTGGAAACCGAGACGGCGGCAGCGCCGGCCGGCGGCGTCCACGGTACGCCCGTGGTTGTGGTCGTGGTGGCATCGGCCATGGTCATGCCTTGTAGATGAGCGGCTCGACCGGCACCTTCTTCTCGAAGATGCCTTTGTCGCTGAACAGGTCGTAGAACTTCTGGAAGTACGCGATGTCGCTCGGCTTGAATTCGTTGTAGAGCATGTAGGAGGCCAGCGGCACCTCGGCGGTGAGCGGCCCCTCGATGGCCGTGTAGCCCTTCATGAACTGGCGCGCTTCATCGGGTTTGGTGCGCACGAGTTCGACGCCGCGTGCATAGGCCGCGATGAACTTCTTCGAGACTTCGGGGTTCTTCTTGATGAACTCGGTCGTGAGGCTGCCCGCGCCGCCGTGCCATGGCGCCATCGGATCGCCCAGGATGTACTTGGCGACGACACCCGCTTCGATGACGCGGGTGGTGCCGTTCATGCGGCCGATGGTGCCGGTCGGCTCCAGCGTGTAGCAGGCGTCGACCTGGCCCGCCACCAGCGAGGCGACGTGCTGGCCGATGGGCAGCTCCGTCACCGTGGCGCCGGTTGCGCCGGCGCGCTCCAGCATGGTCTTGCACAGCGTCGTATTCTGGATGCCGGGCCCGGAGGCGACCCGCTTGCCCTTCAGGTCGGCCATCGTCTTGATGGCGCTGTCCTTGCCCGTGATGAACTCGTCGAGCACGTACTTCACGTTGCTCGGGTTGGTGCAGAAGATCTTGAACAGGCCGGGCTGCGCGATCTCGCCGATGGCGAGGTTGGCCGTACCGGTGCCGTTGGCACTGCCATCTCCGCGGCCCGAGAGCATGGCTTCCATCACCTGCTGCGCGCCCGCGAACTTGAGCGGTTCGACATCGAGGCCGGCTTCTTTGAAGTAGCCTTTTTCAAGGGCGGCAAAAAACGGCAGACCGGCCGCAACGGGCCAGAAGCCGATGCGGATTTTCGGACCTGTCTGGGCGCGCACGATGGCCGGTGCTGCCAGCACGGCGACCCCCGCGGCGCCCGCCTGCAAAAGCTGCCGGCGCGATGCGCGATGAAACTGTTCGGGGTTGCTCATGGACTCGGGCTCCTCGTTGAATGGGACGGTAGAGAAAAGGACAAGGGAAAAGGCGGGAGAAGAAGGCGAAGGCGAAGAAGGGCAGGCGTCATGAGCGCGAAGCGATGTACCTGCGCCAGCCACCGTGATGCGAGATGTCTTCGGCACCGTCGAGCGCCAGCGCTTCGCAGACGAAGCCCTGCACGCTGCTGCCATTGGCCAGTGCCAGCGTGCCGATGCCGAGGGGCGCAGGAATGAGCGCAACGAAGCTGCCGTATTGCGCCATCGGCATCTCCCACACTTCGAGTTCGAGCGCGACGCCTTCGCCCGGCGCGACGCGGACCATGCCGGGCTTGGGCGGCACGGTGCCGGGCAAGGCGTAGAGGCGGTAGCTCGGTGCGCTTTGCGTCTTGGCGACCAGCGTCGCGCCGCGGTCGGCAAGTTGGCTGTTGAGCGGCATGCCCGACAGATGAGCGCCGACGACGGCGACGCGCGCCATGGCAGGCGCTGATGTTGCCGGGGCCGTCGATGCGTTCGCGAACACGTCGACGGGCGCGGGCAGCGGCTCGCCAGTCGCGCCTTGCGTGAGCCCGCTTGCGTGGTGATAGCGCTGGCCCAGCTCCGCCAGTTGCAAGTCGCTGCCGCACAGGCCGATCAACGTGATACCGAACGGCATGCCGTCGGGCCGCAAGCTGCTCGGCACAGAGATCGCGGCGTAGTCGAGCAGGTTGACGAAGTTGGTATAGGCGCCGAGGTTGCGGTTGAGCACGACCGGGTCGGCCTGCATCGCTTCGATCGTGTAGTGCGTCGGCGCGGTCGGCACCAGCAGCAGGTCGATGTCGTTCCACATTGGGGCGACGCGCTGGGCCAGTGTGCGCAGCTTGATTTGTGCCTCGACCAGATCGGCCGCGCTGTAACCACGACCGGCAGCGAGGATGCCGCGCACCGGCTCGATCACCTCGGCCTCGTGCGCGTCGAAGAACTCGCGCACCGCGGCGTAGCGCTCGGCGACCAGTGCGCTGTCGTAGAGCAGCGCGGCGATCTCCGCGAGAGGTGCGTAGTCGATGGCGACCTGGATGCCTCCCATGTTCTCCAGCTGCGCGACGGCATCTGCGAACGCGGCCTCCGAGGCGTGGTCACCGAAGAAGGCCAGCGTCGACGGCACACCGAATCTAAAGCGCTTCGGGTACGGTACGTTCGTCAGTTCGAGTGCTCGCGCGTACGGGTCCGCCGCGTCGAAGCCCTTTGCCGCGTGCAGCACCTTGAGCGCCAGCCCCACGGTGCGCGCGAAGATCGAAACGCAATCGACACTCTGCGCCGCCGGCACCACGCCGCGTGCGCTGATGAGCCCGCGCGACGGCTTGATGCCGACGATGTTGTTGAGCCCGGCCGGCACGCGGCCGGAGCCTGCGGTGTCGGTGCCGAGCGAGAAGTCGACTTGCCCGGTCGCGACAACGTAAGCAGAGCCTGAGCTCGATCCGCCCGAGACATAGCGCGCATCGAAGCTGTTGGGGACCGCTCCGTAGGGCGAACGCGTGCCGTTGAGGCCGCAGGCAAACTGGTCGAGATTGGTTTTTCCGACGCAACTCGCACCGGCATCGAGCAGGCGCTGCACCACACGCGCATGCGAAGTTGGCGTTGCGCGGAAGTCAGCGAACGCGGCGCAGCCTGCGCTGCTGGCGATGCTGGCCACGTCGATGTTGTCTTTGGCGGCGAAGCGCAGGCCGGCCAGTGCGCCCGTCGTGCCCGACCCGGCGCTTGCGCTTGCGCTTGCGCTTGCAACCGGAGTGTCGAACCGCTTGATCCAGGCGGTCGCGGTCGCGTCGATTTTCGTATGCACCATCGTCAGGCATCCCGTCTTGTGTACAAGATGACACGCAAGCGACGTGCCAGCGCATTTTCACGGCGGGCGGAAGGCGGCGCGAGCGAACGATCAGTCGAGCTTGACGGAAAACAGCACCGTTCCGCTGACGCCCGGATCGAGCGGCCCGGTCAAGCTCCAGCGCAGGGGTCCGGTGCCGCCGGTCGACTGCACGGTGGCGCACGGCACGGTCGGCTGTGGCGCAGGGTTGCCCGGCGTGCGCTTGGCGCAGGCGGTCATTGCCGCTGGCGTGGAGCCTGCGGTCGCCGCGACAAAGGTGGTGTAGCTGGGCGTCACGTCGTTGACGTCGAGCCCCGTGATGGGCGCCGGCCCATTGTTGGTGTAGGTGATGCGGTACTCCAGCGTTTCACCCGACTTGGCCAGGTTGTCGAAGCCGAAGACGCCGTTCTGCGTCAGGTTGCGAACTTCCTTTTTTAGGTCGAGCGCGCCGCCCGAAACGGTAGTGAGGTCGTTCAGCGTGTAAGTGGCCGTCAATGCGGACATCGCGCCGGTGTAGCTGAAGCTCGCCTGGACCAAAGCGTTGTCGGTGTAGCCGGCGGGCGCGGTCGCCGGCACGAAGACCTGCACCAGGATGCACACCGGCTGGCCCGCCGTGACAACCATCGATACCGAGGGCGGATAGAGCATGGCGGCGCCGGCTTGCAGCGTACCGGTGCAGCCCGGGTCGGCAATGATCTTCTCGTTCCAGCCGCTCAGCGGCGGCGACCTGACCGACGAGGCAATCGCAAACCCGACCGAGCCGCCGCTGCGTGCAGAGAAGCTGTGCGGATAGCTCACGGTGTTGCCTGCGATGCCGCTCTTGACCTCCCCCGTCGCGAAGGTGTTGGGCGGTACGTCGCCGAAGTTCAAGTCGGCGTGACCGCTGCCGTTCCATGCGAAAGCGATGACATCCAGCGGCACCGCGCGGGTGTAGGTGTAGCCGGTACCTCCTGTCGTGACGAGCGAGCCCGCGGGCAACGCGACGGAGCCGACCGACGCACCGGTCGAGAGCCAAGTGCCGGGCGTCGTCTCTTGCACGCACAGGTTGTTGCCGGCCGCGGTGGCGAACGGCACCGCCAGCGAGTAACGGCCCGCGCCGTCGGTGACGGCCGTGGCGATCAGGCTCGAACTGCCGCAATCGAGCAGCTTCAGCGTCACGCCCGACACGCCGGCTTCGGCGCCGTTCAGCACGCCGTCGTTGGCGATGCCTGCGCCGGCACCGCTGTCGGTGAAGACACGGCCGGTCACGCTGAAGGCGTAGGCGTTCACGAAGGTGCAGGTAAAGGCTGCGCCATTGACCATGTTGGCTGCCGGAATGGTCAGCAACGCGCCCGACAGCGTTCCGATGGCGCCGGCAGGGTTGCCGCTGACGCCGGCGTTGCCGTCGACGCAACTCGCGCTTTGCGGGTTGGCTGGCCAACCGGCGGGCGCCGTCTCGCGAAGCGTCGCCACGACGCCGCTGGTGCCGGTGAGGTTGGCAGCGCCATTGCCCGACGCCGCGCCCACCACCGTCACGCTGTCGGTCGGCGCGGAGAGGCCGCTCAACGCAAAGCCGAACAGGTTGCTGCCCGACCCGCTGGCAACCGTCTTGACGATCTGCACTGTCGGGTTGCTGGCGACCACCGCAATCGCCGCGGTCTTGGCATCGCACGCCTCGCCTGCCGCCGAGGTGCAAGACGGGTCGCCACCGCCACTCAGGTTGACGGTGTTGGTGCCACCCCCAGCGCCGACGGCAGTGCCAGCGACGTTGATCGGTATGCGGATCGAGAACGTCCCCGGCGCCACGCCACTGGCAACGCTGCAGCCGGTGAGGTTGTTGCCGCTGGTGGGGCAGCCGCTCAGGACACCCGTGGTGGTGCCCGCGACCAAGGTGGGCGTGCCGCTGAGCGTGATGCCGTTCGGCAACGTGTCGGCTGCCGTGATGGCGGCCGTCGTGGTCAAGGCGCCGACGGTGACGTTCACCGAGTAATAGAGACCTGTCGCGCCGACCAGGAACGGGCTCGTACTGGCCGTCTTGGTCGCGCTGATCGACGGTGCCTTGTTGTTGGTAAAGGTGCACACGTACCTGGCCCCTGCCGGCATGTTGTTGACCGGGATCGTGAGGGTGTTGGAAGAAGCGGTAAGCGCAGTTGAGTTGCCGGTCGTCGCAGCATTGGTATCGGCGCAACTGACGGAGGTGGTGTAGCCGGCTGCGGCGGTCTGCGTGACCGTTGCAGACGTGCTGACCGATCCGCGGTGCACGGTGGCAGAGGTGACCGTTGTGCCCGATGTGGCGGTGGTAACGCTATCGGTCGTGTTCGTGACGCCGCTCAGCGTGAATCCGAAAGTCCCGGTGCCGCCAACTGACCGCGTGGCCACGGTCAAGGTGGGAAGCACCGTGTTGGTTATCGTGCAGGTCAGCTTTTCGGTGCCGCCGCTGCTGCTTGCTGGCGGGGCAGTCACCGTAAAGTTGCCGCCGTAGCCGCCGGACGGATAAATCGAGAAGTGATCGTCCCGGCAGGCGAACGTTGAAAGGTAATTGGCAAAAACGGTGCCACTGGCGACGGTCTCCCCGATGGTGAGGGCACCGCCCGCGTTTACGCCGATGTTGGAGATGGTGGCACCGTCGCCTGCGGCGAGCAGCGGGTTTGCCGTTCCATCGACGCCCAACGCGACGCCGCCGACCGTCAGGTTGAACAGCCCGTTGTCTGGCGGCGTGCCCAGGATCTGATTGATAACCTTGATGGTAGGCCTGAGGTTGTTAAACGTGCAGGTGATGTTGGCATTGCCCCGCATCACGGCAGCTGGCAGCGTGATCGTGGTGCCAGCCAGCGTGGCCAGATTGCTGGTCGAGTTCAAGTTGCCATCAGCCGGTGCATTCGAATCCAAACAGACGACCGTGTCTAACGATGTGCGCCAGCCCGCGGGGATGCTCGACTCGTTAATAGTTGCTGCCACACCAGCCGTGCCGGTCAGCGTCAGCGCCGAACGCACCAATGCGTTACCCGTTACAACGATGCTGTCAGCAGAAGCAGACAAGCCGGTCATGGTGAAGCCGAAGGTCGATGCACCCGCGCTGGCGGTCGCGGTGTTGGTGAAGAGATTGATGGTCGGCAGTCCAGCAATCGGCGTGTTGTCAGTGGTGCTGTCGCAAAAATCCGCAGCCGTCGTACAGCTTGCATCGCCACCGCCGGCAATGTTGACCGTGTTGGTACCGCTTGTTGCCGTCGCTGCGACGTTTATCGGTATCTTGATGCTCAAGTAACCGGCGGCCATTCCGGTCGCGATGGTGCAACCGGTGGTGCTGTTCCCGCTAGTCGGACAACCCGACAACGTGCCGGTGCTTGAGCCTGGTATCAGTGTCGGCACACCGCCAAGCGTGATGCCCGTCGGCAAGTTGTCGTTCACCAATATGGGGCCCGTCGTGGTTGCATTGGTGAAAATGTTGACCGTGTACGACTGTCCGCTGGCACCGACGATGAGCGGGTTGGCGCTCGGTGTTTTCGTTGACGACAGGTTCGGCGGCGGGTAGAGCGTGTTGTAGAAAGTGCAGTTGAAAGCGGCGCCGCTTTTCATGGCGGGCGCTGCGATGCTTGCCACGTTGGCTGCCAACGTCGCATAGTTGGCGCCCACGACGTTGCCTGATACCGACGCGTTGTTGTCTACGCAGAAAACAGAGGCCGGGTTGCTCGGCCAGAAGGCCGGCACAGAGCTCTCCTTCACCGTCGTAAGCGTGTTGGCCAACGAGACGGTTTGATCCGGCCCCGATGCCGCAACGTTGGGGCTAGTGGTCGTGATGCTGCCACCGGTAATGCCGTTGGTTCCTGTAAAACTGAAAGTGCCGACACCGCTGCTTCCGCCGCCATTGCTGACCTTGGTGATCTTGACCGTCGGCACCTTGTTATTGGTGAAGGTGCAAACGTACGACGCGCTCAACTTCACGTTCGCGGCGGGAATCGTGATGCTGTTGGTGCTTGACACGAACGGCGTGGTGTTGCCCGTGATCGAGCTGTTCCCATCGGCGCAACTGGCGCTTGTGGTGTAGCCGGGTGCGGCCGTCTGGGAGACCGTGATCGCAGTGCCGACAGTGCCAACATGCTGAACGCCCGACACGATCGTGGCCGACGGATTTACCGTGGTCACGCTGTCGCTGGTGTTGCTTGCGCCGCTCAACGTGAAGTTGAAAGTACCGGTACTGCCTACACTTTGTGCGCCCACCAACACTCCAGGGGCTGGCGTATTGGTGATGGTGCAGTTCACGCCCTTGAGACCAGCGCCGTTGGCTGAAGCCGGCGGCGCAGTCACCGTGAAACTGCCACCGGAGCCGCCGACACCGGTCGTATAGGTCGCCCCAGCGTAATTAACGCATGCGATGCTGGAGAAATAGCGCGCCAGATTGGTTCCGGTGCCTGCGGATTCGACCAAAGTCAACGCACTGCCGACATCGACGCCAACAACTGCGGTAGTCCCGTAGTTGCCAACGTCGTACACGGGGTTACCGGCCGATAGCAGGTTCGCACCGCCGACAGTCAAATTGAACAAAGCCGAATCGGGTGCGATACCCGCGATCTGCTTCTTTAGAACAACGGTCGGGCGCGCGTTGACCAGGGTGCAGGTGAACAAGGCCCCGGCTCGCATTGCCGAGCCCGGCAGCGTGACGGTATTGCCGACTAGAGTAGCAAAATTAGTGCTGCTCGAGCCATTGCCATCGGCAGCAGCATTGGCGTCTTTACAGGTCACGCTGTCCAGATTTGTCGGCCAACCCGCTGGAATGCCGGATGCCACGATCGTGACAGTGGTTCCCGCTGTGCCGTAGATGCCTGCGGCGTTTTGCGACGACGCCGTCTGGCCCACACCGACCGTCGCGATCGAATCGCTGCTGATTGACAGGCCGGTGAGGGAGTAGCCGAAAGTCGAGGAGATTGGCGCGGCGTTATTTGTCTGCGCCGTCAGCTGCATCAGCGGCGGGTTGTAGACGGATGTGGCCGGCGTCGTGGCGTCGCACGCATCTGGCAGGACCGCGGTGCAGTTGGGATCTCCGCCGCCCGAAAGGTTCGCAGAGTTGGTGCCGGTGGTCGCCGTGGTTGCGACGCTCACCGGAAAACGGATGGAAAAGCTGCCGACCGCTGCGCCGGCAGCGACCGTGCAACCTCCCGTCGCGCCGCCGGAGGAGGGACAACCGGACAGCACGGCAGTGCCCGCCACGATCGTCGGTGTGCCGCTCAGCACGATGTTGGCGGGCAACGTGTCGGCGATGCTGATCGGCGCCGTGGTCGGTGCGGTGCCCACGTTCACCACCAGCGTGTAGTACTGCCCCGATACGCCGCCGAGCAGCGGGTTGGCACTCGCTGTCATGCTCGATGTGACGACTGACGGCAAGTTGTACTGGATCACCACCAAGCCGTTGCCGCCCGCGGATGCTTGTGCACCGCCCGCACCCACGCCGGCCGAGTAGACGCTGTCGCCCGTGTTGCCGGCCACGCTGCCGGCCCCTGCCGTGGTCGAAGCCCCTGTCAGGACACCCGTGTAGCTGGAGCCGCCGCCGCCCGCGGTCTGCGAGCCACAGTTGAAATTAGAGTCGCCGTTGCCGCCACCACCGCCGTAGTAGCCGCCACCGCCACCGCCACCTCCGCTGTTTCCGGTGGAGGACGCAAAAGGTACGCCGTTGCCGCCTGCGCCGCCCTGTCTCGCGGTGCCGGCCAAGCCGTTTCGAGCCGTTTCGACGCTGACGCCTCCAGCCCCGCCAGAGCCCGAGCTTCCGCCCTGCCCACCGGAGCCGCCTGCAGCCCCGCAGCCGGCAGGTGCGTAGTTGCTGCCCGCCAGTCCGGTCGTCCCGCCACCCGCTCCCGCGACTGGAAACGTGTCGTACGCCTGATCGACCACGGCGCCGCCACCGCCACCCGCAGTCAGCCTCTCGGTGCCACTCAGCACCATCGCGCTGCGACCACCACCGCCGCCGCCGACGTGCGGTGTGCCGCCGGTGGCGCTGCCGCCCGCGCCGCCACCGCCGTAGGCTGAATTGCCGGCAACCGCCGAAAGTGCGGCAGCCGATCCGCCGCCACCGACCACCACCGTCAGGCTGCTGCCAGCCGCAACGGCGAGGTTGCCGGTCGCATAGCCGCCGCCGGCCGAACCGTTGCCGTACGTGTTGGAGATGGAGCCTCCGCCGCCCGCACCCCAGGCCTTGAAGTTCAGCGTCGTGATGCCGGCAGGCACGGTGAACGTCTGATCGACACCGCTGTAGCTGAATTGGGTGCACGCGGTAAAGCCAGCTTGGGGGGTGCAAGCGGTCTGGGCACCCTGCGCGCCGAAGCTCGCCAGCACAG
The DNA here is from genome assembly GCF_035018885.1 of Variovorax sp. LG9.2. Classification (NCBI taxonomy): domain Bacteria; kingdom Pseudomonadati; phylum Pseudomonadota; class Betaproteobacteria; order Burkholderiales; family Comamonadaceae; genus Variovorax; species Variovorax sp. LG9.2. The sequence goes on from NZ_JASJXB010000012.1 coordinate 65,608, forward strand.
CCAGGCATGCAAGCACTGCGCCGCGCCACGGCACCGGCTGCCACTCGGCCTTGGCGAATGACCGCGCAAAACCGATCAGCAAGAACACATATGAATCCTGACCCCCGTGCAGAAGTTCCGGGATTGGAGCGACTCTAGTGGCGGCCGCGCCCCTCAACCGAAAAATCTCGACTACCGCCTCGTCACGCCGCTTCACCGATTGCAATACTGTTTTGTCGAAAGTGCAACTCGCGCCCACGATCTGTTCCGCATGAAGCCGGCCCGGACATGGCTGTGCGGCACCTTACGACTTGATTCAAAGACACGGGTTTTGCCTCTGGCACGCGTCCGCTCGACGCAGGAACCTGTCGCCGGGATCCCCCGTGCACGGAGACATCCGATGACTGACCTGTCGACTCATCCGACCCAGGCTGCCAGCGCCTGGTTCGCGGACTTTTCGTCCGCCCTGGAACGCGAAGACATCGACGCCGCGGTCGAGCTCTTCGAGCCGGACTGCTACTGGCGCGACCTCGTCTCTTTCACCTGGAATATCTGCACGCAGGAAGGCCCGGCAGCCATCCGCGCGATGCTGCAGGCGCGCCTCGCCGACACCAAGCCGAGCGGCTTTGCCGTCGAAGGCCAGGCCACCGAGGCCGATGGCGTGGTCGATGCGTGGTTCACCTTCGAGACGACAGTGGCGCGTGGCCGCGGCCACCTGCGCTTGCGCCATGGCAAGGCCTGGACGCTGCTGACCACCATGACCGAGCTGAAAGGCTTCGAGGAGAAGACCGGCGCGCGGCGCGTCAAGGGTGCGGAGCACGGTGCGCGACGCGGGCGCCAGAGCTGGCTGGAACGGCGACAGGAAGAAGAGGCCGCGCTCGGCTACGACGAGCAGCCTTATGTGCTGATCGTCGGCGGCGGCCAGGGCGGTATCGCACTGGGAGCGCGGCTGCGGCGACTCGGCGTGCCGGCCATCGTCGTCGACCGCAACGCGCGGGCTGGCGACGCCTGGCGCAATCGCTACAAGTCGCTCTGTCTGCACGACCCGGTGTGGTACGACCACCTGCCGTACATGCCGTTCCCGGACGACTGGCCGGTGTTCGCGCCGAAGGACAAGATCGGCGATTGGCTCGAGATGTACACCCGCGTGATGGAGCTCAACTACTGGCACTCGACCGTCGCAAAAAAGGCGCACTTCGACGCAGCCACCCAGGCGTGGGAAGTGGTGGTCGAACGCGAAGGCAAGGAGGTCGTGCTCAGGCCGCAGCAGCTGGTGTTCGCGATGGGCGTTTCGGGCTACCCGAATACGCCGGAGATCGCCGGTGCCGCCGACTTTCAGGGTGAGCAACATCATTCGAGCAAGCATTCCGGACCGGAGGCTTACGAGGGCAAGAAATGCGTGGTGCTGGGCTCCAACAATTCAGCCCACGACATCTGCGCGGCACTGTGGGAACACGGCGCCGACGTCACCATGGTGCAGCGCAGCTCGACCCACATCGCGCCATCCGATTCACTGATGGAGCTGGCGCTGGGCGGGTTGTATTCCGATGCCGCGGTGAAGGCGGGCATGACCACCGACAAGGCCGACCTGACCTTCGCCTCGGTGCCCTACAAGATCATGGCGCCGATGCAGGTGCCGATCTACGACGCCATGAAGGTGCGCGACGCCGATCTGTATGCGCGCTTGGAGAAGGCCGGCTTCATGCTCGACTTCGGCGTCGACGGATCGGGCCTGTTCATGAAATACCTGCGCCGCGGCTCGGGCTACTACATCGACGTCGGCGCATCGGAGCTGGTGGCCAACGGCAGTGTCAAGCTCAGGAGCGGCGTCGGCATCGAGCGCATCAACCCTCGTTCGGTCACCCTGAGCGACGGCACCGAGTTGCCGGCCGATCTGTTGGTCTACGCGACCGGCTACGGTTCGATGAATGGCTGGCTGGCCGACATGATTTCACCGGAGGTCGCTGACCAGGTCGGCAAGTGCTGGGGCCTGGGCTCCGCGACGCCCAAAGACCCCGGCCCGTGGGAAGGCGAGTTGCGCAACATGTGGAAGCCGACGCAGGTCGCCCAGCTGTGGATTCACGGCGGTAACCTGCACCAATCGCGCCACTACTCGCAGTTTCTGGCGCTGCAGCTCAAGGCGCGCATGGAAGGCATTCCGACGCCGGTGTACCAACTGGCGCCCACGTACCACCGGCGCTGACGGCGCCCCGCGGGCAAGGCCGGGGCGACCGCAGGCATAAGGGAATAATAGGAGAGCCCCACCCTATTGCCCTCATGTCCGCACCCTCGGCTGCCGAAGCCACCCCCGCCCTGCCCTGGCGCGACGCGCTCAAGGTCTACCTCGAACCTGCCACGCTGCGCATGCTGGCCCTCGGCTTCTCTGCGGGGTTGCCGCTGCTGCTGGTGCTGGGCACGCTGAGCTTTCGGCTGCGCGAAGCCGGAATCGACCGCGCGACCATCGGCTTCCTGAGCTGGGTCGGCCTGGCCTACGGCTTCAAGTGGGTGTGGGCACCGCTGGTCGACCGGCTGCCGTTACCGCCACTCACCACGCTGCTCGGACGACGGCGCGGCTGGCTGCTGCTGGCGCAAATGGTCGTGATCGTCGGGCTGGTCGGCATGGCGGTGAACGACCCGAGCGCCGGCTTGCGTCCGATGATCTGGTGCGCGTTGCTGGTTGCCTTCGGTTCGGCCACGCAAGACATCGCGCTGGACGCCTTTCGCATCGAGTCGGCCGAAACCCGCAAGCAAGCTGCGCTGGCGGCCGCCTACCAGACGGGCTACCGCCTGGCGATGATCTGGGCCGGCGCTGGCGTGTTGTGGGTGGCCGCATGGGCCGAGGTGAGTGGTGCGTCGGGCTACCAGAACGGCGCCTGGAAAACGGCGTACCTGGTGATGGCCGGTTCGATGGCGGTCGGCGTGCTGACGGTGCTGCTGTCGCCCGAGCCCATCCGTCGCGTGTTGCCACAGCCCAAGAATGCGGCCGAGTGGCTGCAGAGCGTGCTGGTCGAACCCTTCGCCGATTTCATCCGCCGCTACAAATGGCAGGCGGCGCTCATCCTGTCGCTGATCGCGATCTATCGCATCAGCGACGTGGTGATGGGCATCATGGCGAATCCGTTCTACGTCGACATGGGCTTCACCAAGGAAGAGGTGGCCAACGTCAGCAAGGTGTTCGGCGTCATCATGACGCTGGTCGGCGCCTTCGTCGGCGGCGTGCTGTCGATGCGCGTCGGCGTCATGCGGGTGCTGATGCTGGGCGCGGTGCTGAGCGCAGCCAGCAATCTGCTCTTTGCCTGGCTGGCCGGTCGCGGCCACGACCTGCACGCGCTGATCGCGGTGGTGTCGGCCGACAACCTGGCCGGCGGCATCGCGTCGGCGGCGTTCATCGCCTACTTGTCCAGCCTGACCAACGTCAGCTATTCGGCGACGCAGTACGCGCTGTTCAGTTCGCTCATGCTCTTGCTGCCGAAGTTCATCGCCGGTTACTCGGGCGTGTTCGTCGATGCCTACGGCTACAGCACCTTCTTCATCGCTACGGCGGTGCTGGGCGTGCCGGTGCTGGTGCTGGTCGCGTTGGCGTCGCGTGCCGCCAGGGCCCAGCACGCTTCGACCGCTTCGACAGACCCGAACCGCTAGCCCCGCTACGGCTCTGGACTATCGGATTGCGCCGACGTGGCATAGAGCGTGCTGCTGGTAGGCTGTAACGGTTTTCGAGCGGGCCCGCCCGAGAGCTTGCACCTCACCGTGCGCCCGACCCCTGTATTTTTTCTCTCTCCATCACCGTGCCCTCCCGAATTCCCCCTCTGAAGATCAGCGCCTACACCGCGACCTCGGCCGTCGGTACCGGCAAGGAGTCGCTTGCCACCGCGCTCGAATCGTCCCGCAGTGGCCTGCGTCCCAACGACTTCGGCGATGCACCGCTCGACACCTGGATCGGCCGCGTCGAGGGCGTCGAAGAAGTGCGTCTCCCGGAAGCCTTGGCGCACTGGGATTGCCGCAACAACCGCCTCGCCTGGCTCGGCCTGCAGGCCGATGGCTTCGAGCAGGCCGTGGCCGCAGCGCGAGAAAAGTACGGCGCGTCGCGCATTGCGCTGATCCTCGGCACTTCCACGTCGAGCATCGGCGAAACCGAGCTCGCATACACGCAGCTCGATGCCGAAGGCCAATTCCCCGCCGACCAGCGGAGGCCCGAAGTGCACACGCCGCATTCGCTCACGATGTTCGTGCAGGAAGTGCTCGGCCTCGAAGGTCCGTGCGAGACCATTTCGACGGCCTGTTCGTCGAGCGCCAAAGTATTCGCCTCCGCCGAGCGGTTGATCCGCCTCGGCCTTGTCGATGCGGCCGTGGTCGGCGGTGTCGACACGCTGTGCGGCAGCGTGCTGTTCGGCTTCAACTCGCTCGAGCTGGTGTCGAACCAGCCGTGCCGACCGTTCGATGCGGCGCGGGGCGGCATCAGCCTGGGCGAGGCGGCCGGCTTCGCATTGCTCGAACGCGGCGCCGGTGCGCTCGAACTGCTCGGCTACGGTGAAGCCAGCGATGCGCACCACATGTCGACGCCGCACCCCGAAGGCCTCGGCGCTGAAAGGGCGCTGAACGATGCACTGGCCCGCGCGGGCCTCGGCACCGACGCCATCGACTACATCAACATGCACGGCACCGCCAGCATGAAGAACGACGAAGTCGAAGGCGCGCTGGTCGGACGCCGCTTTCCGGAGACCACGCACGCGAGCTCGACCAAGGGGTTCACCGGGCACACGCTCGGGGCAGCGGGCATCGTGGAAGCCGTCGTCAGCCTGCTCGCCATCGAGCGCGGGCTGAAGCCGGGCACTGTGAACACCACTGACATCGATCCGGACTTCGGACCGCAGATCCGGCTGAAACCGGCGCACGGCGAGGTGCGCTACGTGCTGTCCAACTCTTTTGGCTTCGGCGGCAACAACTGCTCGCTGGTGTTCGGCAAGGGAGCCGCGGCATGAGCACCAACCACATTCCGAAGCCACCGACGCTCTACATCGAAGGCCCGGCCTTCTGGGCCCCGAGCCTGCCGGGCTGGGACAACGCCCGCGCCGCGTTTCGTGGCGAAGGCAACGTGACCGAGCCGCCCGCCAAGCGCCCCGCGCCGATGGTGCTGGCCCCGGCCGAGCGCCGCCGCGCGCCCGACACCGTGGCGCTGGCACTGGAAGTTGCGGCCGCCTCCATCGCCGCTTCCGGCCGCCACGCGCCCGACCTGCCGTGCGTATTCGTCTCGGCGCACGGCGACCTGGCGATCAACGACTACATGTGCACGGTGCTCGCCAGCGATCCATCGGTGCTGTCACCGACCAAGTTCCACAACTCGGTGCACAACGCCGCCGTGGGCTACTGGACCATCGGCACCGGCTGCATGGCGGCCAGCAATTCGATCTCGGCTTTCGAGAGCAGCTTTGCCGCCGGCATGCTCGAAGCCGCCGCGCAGTGTGCCGCCGACCAGACGCCGGTGCTGCTCGTGGGATACGACATTCCGTCGGTCGGTGCGTTGTCGTCGGTCACTACCAGCCGGGGCCTGCTGGCAGTCGGCATGGTGATCGCGCCGGAGCGCACCGAGCGCACGGTGGCATCGTTCGACTGGTCGCTGGTCAGCGGCGAAGCGCACGCCATTCCACCGCGCAGCGACATATCGCAAGCGCTCACCGCCAACGCCATGGCCGACGCGCTGCCGCTGTTCGAATTGCTTGCACTGGGCGAGGCGGGCACGCTGGCGCTCCCGCTGTCACCCAAACTGTCGCTTCAAATGCGGCTCGAGCAGGCCTGATGTCCATCAAAGCCGTTGCGGCGGCCGCCGCCAACACAGCATCCGATGATGCCAATGTGAGCGCGCACGATGTCGTGATCATGGGCGGCGGGCTGGCCGGGCTCACGCTGGCGCTGCAGCTGAAAAAGCGCTTCGACCCCATCGACGTGCTGGTGCTCGAGCGTCGCTCGCATCCGGTGCCGCACGCCGCGCACAAGGTCGGCGAATCCTCGGTCGAGATCGGCGCGCACTACTTTGACACGGTACTGGGCCTGAAGCCGCACCTGCAAGGTGAACAGCTGCGCAAGTTCGGCTTTCGCTTTTTCTTCAGCGAAGGGCGGCGCGATATCGATCAGGTGACCGAGATCGGCGCCAGCCGCTACCTGTCGGTGCCGAGCTACCAGATCGATCGCGGCATCTTCGAGAACTACCTGGCCGAAGAAGCTGCGCGTTGCGGCGTCCGCTTCGTCGACAACGCGCTGGTCAAGCAGATCGACCTGGCCGAAGACGCTCGCCAGCCGCATCGCCTGCGCTGGACGCAAGACGGCGAGTCGCACGAGATCCATGCGCGCTGGGTGATCGACGCCTGCGGCCGTGCGGGCATGTTGAAGCGCAAGCTCGGCCTGGCCGAGCCCAACTCGCACGAGTGCAATGCGGTGTGGTTTCGCATCGGCGACCGCATCACCATCGACCACTGGAGCGACAACGCCGAATGGCGCGAGCGCTGCGAGCCGCAAGCACGCTGGTTGTCGACCAATCACCTGGTCGGCGCGGGCTATTGGGTGTGGCTGATTCCGCTGGCATCGGGTTCGCACTCGATCGGCATCGTGGCCGACCCGCGCATTCACCCGCTCGACCGTTTCGACACTTTCGACAAGGCGATGGACTGGTTCAAGACCTGGCAGCCTGCGCTCTACGACGAGCTCGACGGCAAGCGCCATCTCTTGCAGGACTTCGCCTTCTTCAAGAATTTTTCGTACGGCTGCAAGCAGGTTTTCTCGGGCAAGCGCTGGGCGCTGACCGGTGAAGCAGGGCTCTTTCTCGACCCCTTCTATTCGCCCGGCAGCGACTTCATCGCGATGGGCAACACCTACATCACCGACCTCATCGCGCACGACCGCGCCGGGCACTCGGTGGAAGCACGCGCGCAGCTCTACGACCAGATCTATCACTCGTTCTACGAGAGCACGCTCGCGCTCTATCAGGACCAGTACGCGCTTTTCGGCGACCCCGAGGTGCTGCCGATCAAGGTGATCTGGGACTACACCTACTACTGGGGCGTGCTCTCGCAGATCTTCTTTCAGGATCGGCTCACCGACCTGGCGCTGCTGGGCAGCCTCAAGGAAGAACTGCAGCACTGCCAGAAGCTCAACGTCGCCGTGCAGCATTTTTTGCGCGCGTGGTCTGGCGTGACGACCAAGCGCAATCCGGCGGTGATGCTCGACCAGGCGGCGCTACCCTGGTTTGCCGACCTCAATCGGAGCCTGAAAGACGATCTCGACGACAGCGCGTTTCGCGATCGCATGCGCGCATCGGCCGCACAACTACGGCAGTTGGCCGCTGAGATTCTGGTGCGCGCATCGACGGAACACCCCGGTATCGAAGCGACCGAATTGCGCATGTTGCTCAAAGAAAAAATGGCGATGGTGCCAGCCCATTCCGGTCAAGGGACCATGCTGTTCGCCGCTTGAGGCACATCCCGACGTTTACCCCAACTTTACGCAGCGTTCAACGCGGGTTGCTCGCCGCCCTTCACCATGAAGCTCATGAGCACCCCCCAACTTTTGATGATCGAAGACGACACCCGCCTTGCGCAGATGGTGGGCGAGTACCTGACGCAGTCGGGCTTCGGTTTCAACCACGCAGCCGACGGTGCGAGCGGACTGGCGCAGTTGCAGGAGCACGCACCCGACCTCGTCATCCTCGACCTGATGCTGCCCGACACCGACGGGCTCGAAGTGTGCCGCCGCATCCGCGCACTGCCGGGTGGCCTTGCGAAGGTGTCGGTGCTGATGCTCACGGCCAAGGGCGACCCGATGGACCGCATCATCGGCCTTGAAATCGGGGCCGACGACTATCTGCCCAAGCCCTTCGAGCCGCGTGAATTGCTGGCCCGCATTCGCGCCGTGCTGCGCCGTCGCGGCGAGACGACGAGCGAAGCCGCAGCGTCGACCATGATGCGATTCGGCACCCTGGAGATCGACCGCAACGCCCGCACCGTGACCGTCGCGGCCGCACTGGCCGACCTCACCTCGTACCAGTTCGACCTGCTGGTCGCGATGGCAGAGCGCGCGGGTCGCGTCCTCACACGCGACCAGATCATGGAAGCGGTGCGCGGCCGCGAGCTCGAAGCCTTCGACCGCTCGATCGACGTGCACATGGGTCGCATCCGTGCCGCCATCGAGATCGACGCGAAGAACCCGAAGCGCATCCTTACGGTGCGCGGCGTCGGCTACGTTTTTGCCAAGCAACAAGACTGATCGGCTCAAATCGATTGACCGATTGACCGACCGATGCTGAGCCTCTACTCGCGCCACCTCTACGTTCGCATCTGGCTGGCGGTGGTAGCGGGTGTCGTGGTGCTCACGCTGACGGCTGGCTGGCTGGTGCGCATCTCCGCCGAGAGCGAGCGCGACCGCATCAACGCCCTGCCGCGCGAGGTGATCGTGCGCGACACCGAGAACAACGTCATCGGCACCGGCCAGGCGACGCGTGCGCGCGGCCAAGGCCTGGAGTTCGACCTGACGCTCAGCGACGGCCGCGCCCTGTCGCTCGAAGTGAATCGGCGCGAGCCGGGCACCATCGCCAGCGAAGGCCGGCCACCACCGCCGCCGTGGCGCACGCCGTTCGGCTTCGTCTGGATGATCGTGCTGGTCGGCGTCTCGGTAGCGCTCGGCGTGTACCCGATCGTGCGGCGGCTCACCAAGCGGCTGGAGTCGTTGCAGCGCAGCGTGCAGCGTTGGGGCGAGGGTGACTTGTCGGTGCGCGTGGCCGAAGAAGGGCAAGACGAGGTCAGCGACCTGGCGCGACGCTTCAATGCGGCGGCGGTGCGGATCGAACAACTGGTGCGCTCGCACAAGTCGCTGCTTGCCAACGCGTCGCACGAATTGCGCTCGCCGCTCACGCGCATCCGCATGGGGTTGGAGCTGATGGGCGACACACCGAACCCGAAGTCGCGGCAGGAAATCGCCCGCAACATCGGTGAGCTCGACCAATTGATCGACGAGATTTTGTTGTCGAGCCGGCTCGACGCCAGCGAAGCCGACATGGGCACGATCGAAACCGTCGACCTGATGGGGTTGGCTGCCGAAGAGTGCGCTCAGGTCGGCGCAGAACTCGACGTGGCCGAAGGCACAGACAGCAATGCGCTCACGGTGCGTGGCGTGCCGCGGCTGCTGCGACGCGCGATCCGCAATCTGCTCGAGAACGCACGGCGCTATGGCGCCGGCGAGATTTCGGTGGAGCTGGCAACCGCTTCCGGCGCCGGCGGCTTTGCCATCGTGCGCGTGAACGACCGCGGGCCGGGCGTGCCGGCCGCCTTGCGCGACCGCATCTTCGAGCCGTTCTATCGGCTGCCCGGCGCCAGCGAGCGGGAAGGCGGTGTGGGCCTGGGGCTGGCGCTGGTGAAATCGATCGTGGAACGCCACGGCGGCACGGTGCGCTGCGAAGACCGTGCCGGCGGCGGCGCCAGTTTCGTCATCGCGCTGCCTAACGGAGCTTGAGCCTCGAGGCGAGGCGGTGAAGTCAGGTGGCCACCCGGAGGCCGCACCTAGAATCGCCGCCACCATGCAGAGATCGACGATTGCCCGCCCCGCCGCCATGTTCTGGGGGCTCGCAGTCTTCGCACCGGTGGGCGTCAACTACCTTGCCGCCGTACTGATGTTCGCGACGCTCTTTATCGCGGGCAATTTGCAGGAACGCGCGGCGCGCATTCGTGCCAATCCGCTGTGGTGGCCGGTGGTCGCTTACGTTGCGTGGACGCTTGTCGTGCTCGCATTCAGGCCGCATTACCCGCAGACACCATCGAACCTCTGGCATGGTTTCCGTATCGCAGCGACCATCGTGATGGCGATGGCGCTCACCCGCGACGAAGCGCTGTGGGCGCTGCGCGGCTTCTTCGTCATCGCCTTCACCAGCGTGTTGATGGTGCTGCTCTATCGCACTGTCGGCTTTCCGATGGCCGAGTTGTGGCGCGCCACGCTGGTGCTGGTCGGCAACAAGTCGATCAACGATGCGCTGCTGTTCACGGTGCTCGGTGTGAGTGCGGTGGTATTCGGGCTGGCCCATATCCACGACAAGAAGGGGCACTGGGCGCTGCCCGCTTTCGCGCTCACCGGCTTTGTCGCGGTGATCATCACGCTGTGGTTGCCATCTCGGACTTCGCTGCTCGGGCTGCTGGTTGCGGGCGTTGCAGTGTGCGTGCATCAGTGGCGCAAGCAACTGCGGGTGCTGGCGGTGGTGCTGGTGATCGCGGTTGGTGCGGCGTCGGTACTGGTGTGGCAGTCGCCGGTGGTGCAACGCACCTTCGCGCTGGGCGCGCAGGAAATCGAAGCAGCGCAGGCCGGTGCGGTGTCGGAAGGCAGCTGGGTCGTGCGCTTCTACATGTACCGCGACACCGCACGCATGATCATCGACAAACCGCTCGCAGGCTGGGGCATCGGCGGCTGGACCGAGCAATGGCACCTGCGCGGGCCCAAGCTGCTGGCCGACTACAACATGCCCCACAACGATTTCCTGTGGATGGGCGCGCAGGCCGGGGTGCCGGGACTGCTGACGCTGCTGGTCATCATGCTGGTCGGCGTGTGGCAGGGCTGGCGCCGGAACGACATCACCGGACGCTGCGGCTTTGCAGCCATGCTGGTGATGCTGATCGCGACCAGCGTGAACTCTGCGCTGCGCGATGCGCAGATCGGACTCAGCCTGCTGTGGATCGCGATGGTCTACCTGCGGCTGGTGCAGGAGCCGGGCCAGCCGTGGCGCGAGATGCTGCCCTTGCGGCTACAGGAGCTGATGCGGCTGCAACCGCCACGTTCAGCTTCGGTTAACCCCTGATTTTGAGAATCGCAGCGTCGTGCCTTCAATAATCCGCAACCGAACTGCCCTTGACGGTGGTCGACGTCTCGGTCGGGAGGTTTTGCCATGCGCTATGTGAACTACGGATTGTTCGAATGGATGGCGGGAGGTTTCCATCCCACGCCCTGGCTGTTGGCGGCGGCTTGCTGGATCGCCGTGTACGGCGCCTGGGCTGCAGGCCTGACAGTGCTCTACAGCGGCTTTCGCCAGCCATCTCAGCGCCTGTATCTGGTCCTCTTGCTGCTGCTGGCATGCATCACGTCCGTGCTGTCTCAAGCCATCTCGAGCGCCCTGGACATGCCTCGCCCCTTCGCGATAGGCATGAGCCCGAATTACCTCCAGCACGGTGGACGAGGCGCCATGCCGAGTACGCACATGTCGGTGATGTCGTTGGTCGCGCTGGGTTGCCTGGTGCGTCCGGGCCTGCATACCGCGGGTGCCGTGTTGCTGGCACTGGCCTTTGCCACTGCATGGGGCCGCATCTACGCAGGCGCGCATTTTCCGGCGGATGTCGGTGCCGGGCTGCTGCTGGGCGCGGTCGTTCTCGCGGTCTATACCGGCCTGCGCAGCGGTGTGCAGTGGTGGATGCGCCGGCGATACACCGGCCCTGACGCGTGAGCCTGCAAGATTCGACCGGCGCGCTCAGGCCAATGCAGTGGCCGCGATGCGCGCTGCGGCTGCAATGACGTCGTTGCGCATCGGCGCCACTTTGACGGTCTGGGTGAAGTAGATCGCCATGACGATCGGCGCACCCGCTGGCGGCCATGCGACGCCGATATCGTTCGCCGTTCCATAGTCGCCCGAGCCGGTCTTGTCGGCGACGCGCCAGTCGGCAGGCACCGCTGCACGGATGCGCGTGGCACCGGTGGTGTTGCCGAGCATCCATGCGACGAGTTGATCGCGCTGTCGCGTGGGCAATGCGTTGCCCGTCAGCAGCACTTGCAGATTGCGCGCCATGGCGCGAGGCGTGCACGTGTCGCGGGGATCGCCGGGCAGCGCTGTGTTCAGTTCCGTCTCGCGGCGGTCGAGTCGGAAAGCCGTGTCGCCGATCGATCGCGCAAAGGCAGTGACCACTGGCGGACCACCGAGTGCGTCGAGCAGCATGTTGGCGGCCGAGTTGTCGCTGTGTTGCAGCGCGGCGGCGCAAAGTTCGCCGATGGTCATGCCGTCCTGCACATGCCTCTCAGTGATGGGCGAATAGGTCACAAGGTCGCTGGTGGCATAGCGCACGCGACGCTGCAACAGATCGATTTCGATCGCACTGCGCTGAAGAATGGCGGAGGCGGCCAGCACCTTGAACGTACTGCACATCGGAAAGCGTTCATCGGCGCGATGCTGCACCGCAGAACGCGCGCCAACATCGCCACTGCTGCCGGCATCGGTCCGGAAGGCCACGATGCCGAGGCGTCCGCCCGCGGATGCTTCGAGTTTGTCCAGCGCCTGCAGCGCAGCCGCCGATGCGCCGGGGTCATGCGACAAGGGAGCGCATGCACCGACGAACGGTGCGGAAAACGCGCCGAGCAACAACGCTCGACGGGGGACAGAAAGCTTGTTGATCGTCTTGTCCTTATCGCTTGGCGCAGGTCAGTGGCTCAGTGCCGATGCACTGCCGACTCACCCGCCTTCAGGCGGTACACCGTGCCGCAATACGGGCACTTGGCTTCTCCCGTGCGTGCCACGTCGAGGTAGACCTTGGGGTGCGCGCTCCAGAGCTTCATGTCGGCCAGCGGGCTCGGGCAGTGGACGCCGCCCTGGTGATTGAGTTCTTTGGCGAGCAGTTCGATGACGGCGGTGGTCGACATGGTGATAGGGGTCTTCAGACTTTAGTTAGCCAATGGGCGTATTTGGGATTTTTGCCGTTCACGATGTCGAAGAACGCGCTCTGGATTTTTTCGGTTATCGGGCCGCGGGAACCGCCGTCGCCACGGTTGCCGATCTCGATGCGGTCGAGTTCGCGAATCGGCGTCACTTCAGCCGCGGTGCCAGTGAAGAAGGCTTCGTCGGCGATGTAGACCTCGTCGCGCGTGATGCGTTTTTGCACGAGCTCCAGCCCCAAGTCCTTGCAGATATGCAGGATGGTGTTGCGAGTGATGCCGTTGAGCGCACCGGCCGACAGGTCGGGCGTGTAGACCACGTCGCCCTTCACCACGAAGATGTTTTCACCGGCGCCTTCGGAGACGAAGCCGCTGGCGTCGAGCAGCAGCGCCTCGTCGTAGCCGTCGTCGAGCGCTTCCATGTTGGCGAGGATCGAGTTGGTGTAGTTGCTCACCGCCTTGGCCTGCGTCATGGTGATGTTGACGTGGTGCCGCGTGTAGCTCGACGTCTTCACGCGGATGCCGCGGCGCATGCCTTCTTCACCGAGGTACGCGCCCCAGGCCCAGGCCGCAACCATCGCGTGGATCTTGTTGCCCCTGGGGCTGACACCGAGCTTCTCGGAGCCGATCCAGATCAGCGGGCGCAGGTAGCAGCTTGCGAGCTTGTTCTCGCGCACGACCTGCTTTTGCGCCGCCATCACTTCTTCCTGCGAAAAAGGGATCTTCATGCGCAGGATCTTGGCGCTGTTGAAGAGGCGCTCGGTGTGCTCGGCAAGACGAAAGATCGCAGTGCCATCGACCGTGTCGTAGGCCCGAACACCTTCGAAGGCGCCGCAGCCGTAGTGCAGCGTGTGGCTCAGGACGTGGACCGTGGCATTGCGCCAGTCGACCAGTTCACCGTCCATCCAGATCTTGCCGTCGCGGTCGTCTAGGGAAGCGGGAGGCGGTACGAGGGCGCTCATGTCTTGGTCCTTTGGGGGCGTGTGGAAATGCTGTCGCAAAAGCTTCCGATTTTACGGCGCCGGCGCGTATCGGTATTGCCACGGGCCGGCGCAACGAGAGGCCCACAATGGACGGCTCTGCCAATCACTCGGAAAAGGGTTTCAGTGTCCGTCTTCAAGAACGTCATCGTCTATCGCATCGAACCATCGTGGTCGCAAACATCGACCCAGGCTGAAGAGGCCCTGGGCGCCAACCGCTTCGTGGCCTGCGGCCCGTCGCAAGAAAAGTCCGCCGGCTGGACCGAGCCCCGCGGTGAAGAAAACGGGCCGCTGGTCGAATCCATCGGCGGCCAGTGGCTGCTCGAGTACATGATCGAGAGCAAGGCGCTGCCGGCCTCGGTGATCCGGCGCAAAGTAGAGGAACGCGCCGCGCAAATCGAGGCCACCACCGGCCGCAAGCCGGGCAAGAAAGAAAAGCGCGACCTGAAGGAAGACGTTACGCACGAGCTGCTGCCGCTGGCCTTCACCAAACATGCACGCATCATGGTGTGGATCGACCCAGCCGAGCGCCGCCTGGTGGTGAACGCCAGCAACGTGTCGCGCGCCGACGAAGTCGTGACCAGCCTGGTGCAGTGCCTCGAAGGTTTTTCGGTGGCACTGCTGCAAACGCAAATGGAGCCGGCCGCCGCGATGTCGGAGTGGCTCTCCAGCCAGGAACCGCCGGCCGGCTTCACGATCGACCGCGAATGCGAACTGCGCGCCAGCGACGAATCGAAATCCGTCGTGCGTTACGCCAAGCACGCGCTCGACATCGAAGAGGTCCGCCAGCACATCGCCGATGGCAAGCGGCCGACGCGCCTTGCGATGACCTGGGACGACCGCGTGTCGTTCGAGCTGACCGACGCGATGGTGATCCGCAAGATCGTGTTCCTCGAGGGCACCGACAGTGCAGTCGCAAACAAGGGCGGCAAGGAAGACAACTTCGATGCGGATGCGGCGATCGCGACAGGCGAGCTGGGCCAGCTGGTGCCTGAATTGCTCGAGGCGCTTGGCGGTGAGATGCAGCTGGGTGCATCTGCGGCCGATGCTGCGAACGACACCGTCGCGAAGCTGAAGGCGCAAGGTGGCAAGTCGCCCGGAACCTCGGCCAACGGCCCCACGGCCAAAGAACTCGCGGACGAATCCGCGCCGTTCTAGCGCGCCAAGGTAGACGGGCCGGTGGGAGTGTCTTCCGCCGGCACGTCGGGCCGCGTCAACGCCCATTCCTTCAACTTGCCGCCGACGAAGGTCGCGTCGACCCACGAGTTGCCGTTGTCGGTCCAGCGGTACAGCTCGGGCTGCGTGCCTTCTTGCGACTTCGGCTCTCCGAGCGCGCGCGTCATCGCGACCACGTGCATCAGCGTCGAGCCCGGCTTGAGCTTGGCGTTGAGCATGACGGCGCTGTCGACGTAGCCCACAGGCCGCTCGGCGGCGCGTTGCAGCACCTTCATCGCGCGGTTGAAGTGCAGCAGCAAAAACATGACGATGGCGCCGCCGACGAGCGCGACGCCCTGCCAGCCGTAGCTTCGATAGGCTAGCCCTAGCAGCACGATACCGACCAGCGGCACGAGGATCTTCCGGAAATTCATGAACCGATTGTCGCCGGGGCGCGGCTGGCGTTACCCGCGGGAGCGCCCAGCGCTACTCGACCCAAATTCCCGGCGCTTCGCTGACCGTGTCGACGACATTGCGTTCACGGGCATCTGCCCGGGCCACCGAAAAGTGTATGAAGCTCTTGCCTTCGCGCTTGTCTTTTTCTGTTGTTCGTCTTTCCCTCGCCGGCGCATTCGCGGCCGCCGCTTTGAGCGGCTGCTACATCGTGCCGTTGCAAACGCCACCGCCGCAGGTGCCGTCCCAGCAGTTGTTTCCGGTCGCAACGATGCCGATGGCTTCGCCGCAAACGATGGTGACGCCGCTTCCGATGGTGGCGCCGACCTTCACCGCACGCCTCTACCCGGCCAACGCCGAAGCAGTCATGTACGGAACGATCACCGGCACCGTCACGAACGACATGAACGGTCGCGGCTACTTCAACGCGACGATCGCCGGCGAGCAATTCCAGGGTGAGTCGACGCGGCAAGCGGGCAGTTCGCAGCGCAGCGGCATCGCCAATGCCAGCGACACGCGCGGCGGCATGCTGAGTTGCCGCTACACGATGAATTCGGCAACGCTCGGCAGCGGCACCTGCGTGCTGAACAACGGTCCGGCCTTCACGATGCACATCGGCTGACCAAGGCTTGGCCGGCGCGCAGCTACTGAAGCTGCCGCACCACGTCCATCGCTTCTTCGATGCGCTCGACCGGATGAATGGTCAGCCCTTCGATTTCCTTCGCGCCCTTTCTGGGCGCGTTGGCTTTTGGGACGACCGCCACGCTGAAGCCCAGCTTGGCGGCTTCTCGCAGACGCTCCTGGCCGCGCGGCGCCGGCCGCACTTCGCCGGCCAGGCCGACTTCGCCGAACGCGATAAAGCCCTTGGGCAAGGGCTTGCCGCGCAGGCTCGAAGTGATGGCCAGCATCACGGCCAAGTCGGCCGCCGGCTCGCTGATGCGCACGCCGCCGACCGCATTGACGAACACGTCCTGGTCCATGCAGGCGATGCCCGCATGACGGTGCAGCACCGCCAGCAGCATGGCGAGGCGGTCGCGGTCCAGGCCGACCGACAACCGCCTCGGACTCGGCCCGCCGTTGTCGACCAGCGCCTGGATTTCGACCAGCATCGGCCGCGTGCCTTCGAGCGTGACCAGCACCACGCTGCCGGGCACCGGCTCCGCGTGCTGACTCAGAAAGATCGCGCTCGGGTTGGTCACGCCCTTCAGCCCGCGCTCGGTCATGGCGAAGACACCGATCTCGTTGACCGCGCCGAAGCGGTTCTTGATGGCACGCACCAGCCGGAAGCTCGAGTGCGTGTCGCCCTCGAAGTACAGCACCGTGTCGACCATGTGCTCCAGCACGCGCGGGCCGGCCAGCGCGCCTTCTTTGGTGACGTGGCCGACCAGCACCACTGCAGTGCCGCTGGCCTTGGCAAAGCGCGTCAGGTGCGCCGCGCACTCGCGCACCTGCGCGACGGAGCCGGGCGCCGACGTGAGTTGATCCGAGTAGACGGTCTGGATCGAATCGATGACCGCGATCGCCGGCCGCGTGGCGTCGAGCGTGGCCAGGATTTTTTCGAGCTGGATCTCGGCCAGAACCTGCACCTGCGAGTGATCGAGTCCGAGCCGCTTGGAGCGCAGCGCTACCTGTGCGCCGCTTTCTTCGCCGGTGACGTAGATCGCGTTTTGCCCGGCGCGCTGGAGCGCATCGACAGCCTGCAGCAGCAGCGTCGACTTGCCGATCCCCGGATCGCCGCCAATGAGAGTGACGCCGCCCGACACGATGCCGCCGCCGAGCACGCGGTCCAGCTCGTCGAGCCCGGTCGGCGTGCGCGCCATGTCGGTGGCTTCGATGTCCGACAGGGTGGCGAGTTCGGCAGCGCCGGCCAGAGCGGTGAACACCGGAGCGCCGAAGCGGTTGTTGGCGCTGCCGGGTTGCACCGCAGCAGCCTGTTCGACCAGGGTATTCCATGCATCGCAGCTCGGGCATTTGCCGAGCCATTTCGCGCTCGTGCCTCCGCATTCGGTGCAAACGTAGATGCTTCTGTCTTTGGCCATGGGCCTGCGACTATAAAGGTGGTCGCCGCCGCTCACCCCGCACACACAGGGACATCGCGCCATGCCGCACCTTCGCATCGAATACACCGCCAACCTCGAAGACGAACTTCGCATCGACGAACTTTGCGAACACCTGCGCGCGACGCTCGTCGGCACGCTCGACGACAGCGGCGCGCCGGTCTTTCCAATCACCGGAACTCGCGTGCTGGCCTGGCCGGCGCAACAGTTCGCGGTGGCCGACGGCGCGCCCGATCGTGCATTCGTCTGGCTGCAACTGCGCATCACGCCAGGCCGCAGCGATGCGCTCAAGAAGAAAGTCGGCGACACGCTGATGGCCGCCATCGAGATGCATTTCGCGCCCATTGCCGCCGGCCGTGCGCTCGGGCTCACCTTGCAGATCGACGAGGGTGCCGAGGTCTACGCCGGCAAACTCAACAACCTCGCCCAGTACCTCTGAGCCATCTTCAAGACCTTTCGACACCTCTGACATCATGAAAATCTGCATCTACGGTGCCGGCGCAATCGGCGGATGGATCGGCGTCGCCCTTGCCCAAGCTGGTGAACGGATCAACGTCGTGGCACGCGGCGCGACGCTCGATGCCTTGCAACGGAACGGCCTGTCGCTCGTGCGTGGCGACGAGCGGCTGCACGTGCCGGTCAACGCAGTCGCGAGCCCGGCCGAGCACGGGCCGCAAGACCTGGTGGTGGTCGCAGTAAAGGCGCCGGCGCTGGCGGGCGTGGCTGCGCAGATCGCACCATTGATCGGTCCCGACACCATCGTGTTGACCGCGATGAACGGCGTGCCCTGGTGGTTTCTCGAAGGCGGCTTCGGCGGCACGCTGGCCGGCTCGCGGCTGGCAGCGGTCGATCCCGACGGCGCCATCGCCGCCGCCATTCCGGCGTCACATGTGATCGGCGGCGTGGTGCATGCGAGCTGCTCGCTCGACGCGCCCGGCGTGGTGCGGCACCACTTCGGCAACCGGCTCATCATCGGCGAGCCGGCCGGTGGCGCCTCACCTCGCGTGACCGAATTGGCGGCGCTGCTGACCCGTGCCGGCATCGAATGCAGCCTGTCGCCGCAGATCCAAAAAGACATCTGGTTCAAGCTGTGGGGCAACATGACCGTCAACCCCATCAGCGCACTGACCGGCGCCACCACCGACAAGATCATGTCCGACGATCTGGTGCTCGGCTTCATCTCGGCCGTGATGCTGGAGGCCAAGGAGATCGGCGCACGCATCGGGATCGCGATCACCGACAGCCCGGAAGACCGGCACGCCGTCACGCGCAAGCTCGGCGCGTTCAAGACCTCGATGCTGCAGGATGTGGAGGCGCATCGCGCCATCGAGCTCGATGCGCTGGTGAGCGTGGTGCGCGAACTCGGGCAGCTGACAAAGGTGCCGACACCGTTCACCGATGCGTTGCTCGGGCTGGCACGGCTCATGGGTCGGGAGCTCGGGCTTTATTGAGTCTGCGCTGAGTCGCTCGCGAAGTCGGCCCGCTCAGTCGACCGCGAACGGAACCCGCGGCGCCACCGCGCACATCAGCTCATAGCCGACCGTGCCTGCCGCGCGCGCAACTTCGTCGATCGGCAGCAGCGTGCCGTTGGCGGCGCGGCCCCACAGCGTGACGTCGCTGTCGAAACCTGCGTCCGGCACGGGCGTGAGGTCGACCGTGATCATGTCCATGCTGACGCGCCCGACCATGCGCGTGCGCACCCCGTTCACCAGCACCGGCGTGCCGGTGGTGCAGTGCCGGGGATAGCCGTCGGCATAACCCACCGCCGCCACGCCGATGCGCAGCGGCCCTTCGGCGGTGAAGCTGGAGCCGTAGCCGACGGTGTCGCCGGCCTGCAGCGTCTGCAACGCGATCAGCCGCGTGGAGAGCGTCATGCCGGGCTGCAGTTGCCAGTGTGACGCGTCGTGCTCCGGGAAATCCGGCGCGCTGCCATACAGCACGATGCCGGGCCGCACCCAATCGCCGCGGGCCAGTGCCGGGTGCCGCAGCGTGGCGGCACTGTTTGCGATCGAGCGCTCGCCGGGTAAGTCGCGCGTGGCGTCTTCGAACACTTCGAGCTGATGCGCGATGCCACGCGCGCCGTCGGCGTCGCTGAAGTGCGTCATGAGCGAAATCTCGTCGACCTGCGGCAACGCGTTGAGTCGCGTCCAGGCCGACCTGAAACGCGACGGTGCAAAACCGAGCCGGTTCATGCCGGAGTTCATTTTCAGGAAAACGCGTTGCGGTGCCTGCGTCTTGTGCGCGGCGAGCATGTCGATTTGCGCGTCACAATGCACGGTGTGCCAGAGGTCGAGGCGGGAACAAAGTTCGAGGTCGCGCGGCTCGAACACGCCTTCGAGCAGCAGCACCGGACCGCGCCAGCCGAGCGCGCGGACCCGCTCGGCTTCGGCCAGGTCGAGCAGCGCGAAACCGTCGGCGCCGCGAAAGCTGTCGAACACGCGTTCAATGCCATGGCCGTAAGCGTTGGCCTTGACCACCGCCCACACGCGCGAATCGAGCGCGGCACGACGCGCGCGCTCGAGGTTGTGGTGCAGTGCGTCGGCGTGAACGGTGGCAAGAATCGGACGGGGCATCTCGGACTCGTTTTTGAATGTGCAAAAGAATGTGCGAAAAAAGGCGCAATGCCCACAGAAAACACGGGTGGTAGTGCTCATTTTGGCATCGCAACCCCATGCTATAACCGCCCATCCGCCTGTAGCGGAAGCCTTTTTTCACTATTGCCAGCAGCCCCCTCTCTGGCCATTCAGCCCCTCGATGAAGCGCGGTTTTTACACGATCATGTCGGCCCAGTTCTTTTCGTCACTGGCCGACCAAGCGCTTTTCGTGGCCGCCGTCGAACTGATGAGAAGTGCCGGCGCACCCGAATGGCAGCGCGCCGCGCTGGTGCCGATCTTCGCGGTCTTCTATGTGGTGCTGGCACCGCTGGTCGGTGCCTTCGCAGACGCTTTGCCCAAGGGCAAAGTGATGTTCATCAGCAATGCGATCAAGGTGGTCGGGTGTCTGATGATGTTGTTCGGCTCGCATCCCTTGCTGTCGTATGCCATCGTCGGGCTCGGCGCGGCGGCGTACTCACCGGCCAAGTACGGCATCCTGACCGAGCTGTTGCCGGCATCGCAACTGGTCAAGGCCAACGGCTGGATCGAAGGGCTGACGATCGCATCGATCCTGCTGGGCATCGTGCTCGGCGGCACGCTGGTCGGGCACACGGTGTCGAGCCATCTGCTGCGGTTCGATCTGCCGTTCATCGACACCGGCGTCGACACGCCGCCGGCCGCCGCGATCAGCGTGCTGATCTTCGTCTACGCATTGGCGGCCTGGTTCAACACGCGCATCCCGCACACGGGCGTGGAGATGCGGTCGCTGCGCAGCAACAAGCAGCATGGCCTGGTGCGCAACATCGCATCGTTGTTGCCCGACTTCTGGCACTGCAATGCACGCCTCTGGCGCGACAAGCTCGGCCAGATTTCGCTCGCGACCACCACGCTTTTCTGGGGCGCTGGCGGCAACTTGAAGTACATCGTCATCGCCTGGGGTTCGGTGGCACTCGGCTACAACACGACGCAGGCGTCCTGGCTGACCGGCGTGGTCACCATCGGCATGGCGGTCGGCGCTGTAGCGGCGTCGATGCGCATGCGGCTCGACACCGCTACGCAGGTCATTCCGATGGGCATCGGCATGGGCGTGCTGGTGATCTGCATGATCTTTATCGGCAACGTGTGGCTTGCTGTGCCGTTCCTGATTTTGTTGGGCGGATGCGGCGGATTTCTGGTGGTGCCGATGAACGCGCTGCTGCAGCATCGCGGCCACAACCTGATGGGCGCTGGCCGTTCGATCGCCGTACAAAACTTCAACGAGCAAGCCTGCATTTTGCTGCTCGGTGGTTTTTACAGCGCGTGCACCGGCCTCGGCCTGTCGGCCAACGCCGCCATCACCGCTTTCGGCGGACTGGTCGCCGGTTTCATGTGGCTCATTCGCCGCTGGCATCTGAGCAACTTGCGGAAATACCCGGAAGAGGTGCAGCATCTGCTTGCCATCGCGCGCAGCGACAAACACCACTGACCCAGGAAGACACACCACATGACCACCGTCTACGATTTCGACGCAACCCAGATCGATGGCAAGAGCGTGCAGCTTTCAAGCTATCGCGGAAAGGTCTTGCTCATCGTCAACACCGCGAGCAAATGCGGGTTTACGCCGCAGTTCGAGGGGCTCGAAAAACTGCATGAAAAGTACGCTGCGCAAGGCCTGACGGTGCTTGGCTTTCCGTCGAACCAGTTCGGCTCGCAAGACCCCGGCAGCAACGAAGAGATCGGCGCGTTCTGCACCAAAAACTACGGCGTCAGCTTTCCGATGATGGAGAAGATCGACGTCAACGGCAGCGGCGCTGCACCGCTGTACCAGTGGCTCAGCAAGGAGAAGCCTGGCTTGCTCGGCAGCACGGCCATCAAGTGGAACTTCACCAAGTTTTTGTTGGCGCGCGACGGCAGCGTGTTGAAGCGCTATGCGCCGCTCGACACGCCGTCATCGATGGAGCGCGACATTGAGAAGGCGCTGGCTACGGCCTGACAGACACGGCGCCCGCGCAAGGCGGCGCCAGCTCACGTCAGATCAAAAGCGGAAGTCGACCGACTTCGACCCGCCACCCACGGTGACCGCCTGCTTCTTGGAAGCGCTGCCAGCATCGGCGTTGACGACGTACTTTCCGGCAGGGAGATCGATCAGGCATACCGGCCCGTTGGCGCGAAACGCCAACGCGGTCACGTTGTTTTCGTTCTGAATGCTGACCGCGACGTCGGCCTCGTAAGCGCCGTCGGCACGCGCGAACAACAGTGCCAGCGGATGCTCCTTCATGGCGGCGCGAAAGGCTGTCGATTCGTCGGAGCCGATGCCGCCGCAGACGTAGCGCGCGGCGCCCTCGCCACGCATGGCCGGCATAGCGGATTGCGCCGCAGCGATTGTTGTGACGCCGGGCAACACCAGGCAGGCTGCGGCGACAAAAGCGATCCGGGTTTTATTGAACATGGTCAGACATTCCTTGAATCAGGGAAATCAAGCGTCGCCGCAACTGCCGGCGTTCAGGGTCGGACCGGAGCGCCAGACCAGGTCAGGGAAACAGCAGTTCCTTGGTGATGCTGACACAGCCGTTGCCGGCCGTAGGCATCAGGTAGATGTGATGCGTCGGGCTGATCGGGACGACGCCAATCGACTTGCCCACGACATCGAGCGGCTTGGCGTAGCCGAGGTCCTGCACCGCAACTTGCGCGCACGGCTTGCCCCACACGTCGATCATGTCGTAGCCCACGTCGCACCCGCCACGCCCGGTCGGTGCGAACACCGCGCTGACGAAGCGCGTGCCCGTCGGCTCGGCGCGCTCGACCGACGCTGCAAACGCGGAGGCATCGGGCGCTACCGGGTTGGTCATCAGCATGGCGGCGAAAGCGCCTTCGGGCCCGGTCAGGGCCGGTGCGACGCGATGCATCGTGCTCATGCATGTACCGATGCCGGCTTGCGCGGTCAATTGCTCCAGCGCATTGCGCGACGGCGGGGCTGGTGCAACCGGCTGAGCCTGCTGAACCTGTGCCGACACCAGCGTGGAACAGACCAGCAAACTGCACAGGAGCGAGGCACGAATGCGGCCGCCGCGACGCGACTCAGCTGGCGCGCCCCGCGCTGTCATTGCTGCCCCGCGACTTCGATATCGACGCGGCGGTTCGGTTGCAAGCAAGCCACCAGTTCGGGCGTGACCCGCTCGCCGGCGCATTGCGTCACTGGCTGCGTTTCTCCGGCACCGTAGGCACGCACCAGCTTGCCGTCAAGGCCCTTGCCGATGAGGTAGTTGCGCACGGTGCTGGCACGCGCTTGCGACAACGTCACGTTGGACGCGTCGGAACCGATGCGGTCCGTGTGGCCGGTGATGATGATCGAGCTGAGCACGACGCCGTCGCGACGCAGTTCCAACGCCAGTGCTTCGAGCCGGCCGCGACCTGCAGGCAGCAGATCGTTGAAACCGGACTTGGCGAACTTGAACAGACCATCGGCGCCCAATGTCAGGCGGCGCGTGGTGGGCACGGGTGCCGGCGCCGGTGCGGCCATCACCACCGGAACGGCTTGCGCCATCACCACCGGATTCAGATAGCGTTCGCAGGCAACGCCTTTCCAGTGCGTGCTGGCCGCGCGATAGACATCGTCGACCAGATCGAACTTCACCTTGAATTGGCAGGTGATGTACTCATTGCCCTTGCCCGTGTAGAAGTTGAAGGCGTAGTCCCATTCGCGGACACCGAAGAGGCCTTCGCTGTACTGCGGATTGCCGAGTTCGAGCCGCACTTGGTCCTTGCTCAAACCGGGCGTGATGCGCCGCACATGGTCGGGGCCGACGAACGATCCGGTCTTGAGATACGAGCTGTCGAGCGACGGAAAGTTGACCTCGCCTGCGGCCGCGGCGGACGCCGCAGGTTGCGCTTGCTGCGCCGAAGCCACGAGGCCGGCACACGTGAGCACCACCAGGCCGAAGGTGGCGCGAACGAAACGAAAAGATGAGTGCGATGACATGGTGTCTATCTCCGGAAAAGTGGGATGAAGGAGGAGTTGGATGCGAATGAAGTGGTGGTCGCTCTCATCCCGTCAGTCCCATATCCCCGACACGCCCGCACGCACCGCCACGCCACCTGCGCTCGCCGACACGCCACCCGTCACGCTCCATCGGCCGTTGTCCGCCGTGCGGCGCAACGCGATGCCGACCGCACCCTGGCTCTGGTAGTAACCCATGCCAGCCGCATAGGTCGTCTTGCCCGCGATGTACGGGGCGCTTTCCAGTGCCATCGCCGACGCCACGCCGGCGTAGGCTTTCCGGGCCACACCGTCGATGTTCCCTTGCAGCCCGTTGACGCGCGCATCTGTGTACGCATTAGCAGACGCCACGCCCGCGTTCAGCTGCTGCACGTTCACCGCATCGTTCGGTGCTACGCCGTTGGCCACGTTGCCCAGCGTCACCGGCCCGGTCGAGTTGCTGTTGCCCAGGTTGACCGAGTTGTAGTTGGTCGTGCCGGCGGTAGTGGTGTCGTACTTGACCGCGTTGTTGTCGAGCGTGGTGACGGAGGTCTGCACCGCCTTCAACTGACTCACGTTAACCGCGTCGCTGTCGACCGAGCCTGCGGCCACGCCGTTGATCTGGCGCAGCTGACCCGAGGCCGCATTGCCAACCGACACACCTGCCAACGTGCTGGTGGTGGCATTGACCGCTGCGGTCTGTGCCACGCTGGCGCCGGTGGGGACGTAGCCCTTGGCGCCTGCCGCCGTGCTGGCGATCGAGCCGGCACCCAATGCCACGCCGCCTGCCACGTTGACAATGCTGCCGGCACCCAACGCAATGCCCTGCACCGCTGCGGCCGACGCATTGGTACCCATGGCAATCGAGTCGGCCAACTGCGTGTTGGCACCTTGACCGATCGCGATGCTCCCCGGTGCCGAAATCTGCACCGTCGCCCCATTGCCGATGCCGATCGCGTTGTTGCCGTTGACCACCGTTTGCGGACCGACCGCCACCGATTCATTACCGACGGCCAGCGAGTCCGCCGCCGCGGAATTGGCGTGGAAGTACTTGGTCGGCGTGACCGCGAAAGACTGCAACGCACCGGTCAACTGACGCACCGTGACCGCGTCTTGCGACTGCGTGCCGTCGGCCACGTTGGTGATCTGACGGTAGCTCGTGGCGTTGCCGACCGACACGGCGCCGAGCAGGGTGCGGTCGGTGGTGTTGTAGGGGACCATGAAATTGCCGGCCGCGAGGATGCCGGTGCTGGGCACGAGGGCTCGGTCGGAAACGGAAGCGGAGCCGAGCGCGACGCCGCCTGCGACTGCTGCGTTCGCACCATTGCCGATCGCCGTGGTTTGACCGCCCGATGCCAAGGCACCCACGCCGGCAGCCAAGGCATTTGTACCGGTCGCGCCGTCGTTGGCATAGTTGGAGCCAGCGGTTTGATCTGCGGAATTGACGCTGTAGTAATGCGTAGCGCCGGCCGCAACCGTGGACGTCAGCGCGTCGGCCACCGCATACAGCTGGCTGCCATTGATCGCGTCGGTGCTCAATGCAGTGATCCGCCCTGCCCCGACGTTCGTGATCTGCCTTTCACCACCGGCAACGCCGGTGCCCACGCTGACCACGCTGGTCGGTGCGCTGCCGGCGAATGGTCCGTACGTATGGCCGTTGACTGTCGCGCTGTTGGTGGGATTGGGTGCTGCCGTGACCGAACCGGAACCCAGCGCCACGTCGTCTACAGATGCGTTGGCGATACTTCCGTAGCCAATGGCAATTGCTCCGGCGGTCTGCGCTGAAGCAAAGCGGCCAAAGGCCAATGCACCTCCCGCATTTGCGTTGGAGAAGGTACCTAGAGCGATGGTGTCAGCGGCCGCTGCGCGCGCAAAATTTCCGATCGCGATCGTGTCGTGTTCATTGGCCACGCTGGCAACCGCTTGATTGCCGATAGCAATCGAATTGGTCCCGCCAAAATCAGTAGTGTTCGCTCCCGCTCTGGCACCGCTGCCGATGGCAATCTGAGACAGGTTCGTTGCTTGTGCAGTTCCGAAGGGCGTCGCACCCGCAATAGCGCCCGCGCCAACTGCGACCGAACCATTGGTCGCGAAGGTGTTGCCACCGACCGCCACGGCGCCGCTGCCGGCCGCGTTGGCCTTGGAGCCCAGAGCAACCGCCGCCACGAAAACGCCGCCGGAAGAGCTGAAGCCATAGTTGGCTGCCGCCGAGTCGGCCCCGATCGCAATGTCGCCAGCCACGGTTTGCGGTGTCACCACCGTTTTGACGCGTGCATTGCGTCCAATGGCGATGCTGTCGGCACGGTTGGCGTTCGCGCCCTCACCGAGGGCGGTGGCACCCGCCGCACCTGCGGTTGCGCTGGCACCCACAGCCAGCGAGTTCACACCCGTCGCCGAGGTGGCGTACGGGCCGGCATTGCCAGACCGAATTGGGAAGTCGATGGCGGCCGTCTGAGCTGCTACAGCATTCAACTGACTCCCATTGACAGCATCCGTGCTGGTCGAATTGATAAGGCCGGCCGCGACGTTCTGGATGCGTCGTTCGGCGCCTGGACCACCGACGGAAACTACACCGATTGGCGTACCGCCCGCGTAGTTGAAGGTCTTGCCGGCAATGACGCTGCTGTTGTAGGCCGTCGTCCCCGCAGTCGTTACGCTGGCAGTAGCGCTGTCGAATGCATTCGCTCCCAATGCGACCGAGTTGTCGACCGTGTTGACGGCGTTCAGGCCCAGTGCGATGCCGGTGCTGCCACTCGATGCGGCGCCCACGCCGATGGCCGTGGTCAGATTGCCGGTCGCAGCAGCGCCGGACCCCAGTGCAATGCCTGCCGAGCCCGTCACCGACGCACCTTCGCCGATCGCGGTGGCGTTGGTGACGTTGGTCGCAGAAGCCCCGTAACCGAAGACCGAGTTGGTATTGCCGGTGCTTACCGCGCCCGCGCCCACGACCGTGCTGAAAGCGGCGTTGGTCGCCGAGGCGCCCTCACCGATGACTGTGGACTGGGTCGAAAGAATGTCGGATTTGGCACCGATTCCGATCACAGTTTGCTGAGTGCCTGCAGCGAGGCTGTTAGCACCGAGCGCCATGCTGTTCTGGCCCGCTGCGTTGGCGTTGTAGCCGAGTGCAGTCGAGAACGAATACGCACGACTGGCCTCGCCCACGGCCGTACCGTTGCCGCTGGTGGCCGCTGCAGTCGAGCCGACGGCGAGACTGTCCTTACCCGTCGCCGAAGTCGTAAAGGGACCGGTATTGCCAGACCGAATCGGGAAGTCGATCGCAGATGCCGCTGCACTGACCGCCTTGAGTTGGCTCACATTGACGGCGTCCGTAGGGGCCCCGCCCGCAGCCACATTGGTAATGCGCCGCTCGCCACCTGCGCTGCCCACGCTGACAACGTTGCTACCGATAGCCGTGCCGCTTACAGTGCCCGCGCCTGGGTTGTACGAAGCCACGGTCGATGCCGTCACTGTGCTGTTGTTGCCAATGCCGACGGCGCCATCGAGGCCCGCGGCAACGGTCACGTTGTTGCCCAGCACAACGGCGTTGTTCGACGCAACTGTGTTGCCTGTTCCAACCGCCGCCGAGTTGTTTCCGCTCACCGTGTTGTACGAGCCGACTCCGGTGCTAGAAGAGCCGCTGACAAGGTTTCCAGCCCCCAAGGCCGTGGCAAGGTAATTGGTCGCTTGGCTACCGGTTCCGACAGCCGTGGCGTAAAAATCAGTTGCGAGTGCATCGCTGCCGATGGCAATCGCCTGCTGCGCAGAGGCATTGGCCCGCAGTCCGATGGCCACCGCCTGCTTGCCCGCGCTGACCGCGTCTGAGCCCAATGCAACCGTAGTGTCGCCCACCGCTTTTGCGTCCACACCGATGGCGATGGCATCCAGGCCAATGGCACTGAGGTTGTCTGCATTGGTCCCGCCCACGGAGTTGACGCTGAAGTATTTGATTTTGCCGGCGGCAACGACCTGACTCAACGAAGTCAACTGACTTACGTTAACGGCATCGGTCGCCACCGAACCCGCCGCCACATTGGTGATGCGGCGTTCGGCACCGGCTGCACCAACGGACACTTCACCCACTGGCGTCGTGCCCGCGAGCGTTCCGGTGGCAGGGTTGTAAGCGGTATTCGCTGTGAGTGCGGCAAGCGTCGCGCTGGTGTTGGAACCCGACCCCAGTGCCACGCTGTTGGCATAGGCCGCATTGGCGTTCGCGCCGACGGCCACGGCCCCCACACCGGTCGATGAACCCGCATTGGCACTGGAATTGGCGCCGACAGCAACCGATCCATCGCCGATGGCGGTGTTGGT
This sequence comes from Variovorax sp. LG9.2, assembly GCF_035018885.1. Classification (NCBI taxonomy): domain Bacteria; kingdom Pseudomonadati; phylum Pseudomonadota; class Betaproteobacteria; order Burkholderiales; family Comamonadaceae; genus Variovorax; species Variovorax sp. LG9.2. The sequence goes on from NZ_JASJXB010000012.1 coordinate 93,749, forward strand.
GTCGCCCGAAGCCACCGCCCCGTTGCCGGTCGCCGTGTTGTTGCGCCCAAAAGCCACCGCACCGTTGCCGGTCGCGGTGTTCGGGTCGCCAATCGCGACAGCGCCGTCGCCGACGGCAGTCTGACCCCGCCCGATGGCAACCGCGCCACCGGTGGCGCTGCCCGAATTGGCGTTGGTGGTCGCGCCGATGGCGACGTTCTGGCCTGTGGCGCCGGTGGTGGCCGTGTCGCCGATGGCGACCGAGGAGATACTGCCGGCCTTGGTTCCGATACCAATGGCGGTGGCGCGGTCGAACGCCGTGCCGACGCCTGTGCCGATGGCGATGGCGCTGACGCCCGACGCCGAGGTGGAGGTAAAGAGCGATCCGCCGCCGATGGCAATGGCGCCGTTGCCCGTGGCCTTGCTGAAGGTGCCGACCGCCGTCGCACCGGTGCCGCTAGCGTTGCTGGAAGCACCCAGGGCCGTGGAAGCCGTGCCGACGGCCGAGCTGAACCCGCCGACCGAGGTCGCGTAGCCGTCGCCCAGGATCGAGTCACCGGCACCGGTGGCCTGTGCCCGGTAGCCCAGTGCCGTGTTGTAGGAGCCGCCAGTGGTTTTCGCGTAGCCGCCGAAAGCCGATCCGCCCTGGTGGTCGTTGATGAAGCCGTTGGAGTCGGTGGCCAGTGCCGAACTGCCGAAGCCGACAGCAGTACCCATTTTTCCGGCGGTGTTGGGGGCGGCAGGCTGGTCGGAACCACCAATCGCGATGGCGCCGTTGCTGCCGGAAGCGTTGGCGTTAAGTCCGATCGCAATGCCGGATGTGTTGGCCGCGGCGCCGTTGCCGACAGCGACGCTGTTGGCACCCGCCGCCACAGCGAGCGGTCCGATGGCGACACTCTCGGCACCGATGGCGCCTGAATTTGTCAAGGTCGAATTGCCAACCACGTTTGAATTGGCATGAACGTACGGCACCTCGCTATTGGAAATCCATTGGGCGCCGTTCCACGTGTACAAGCCCGGGCTGACACCGTTCGCGCCGGTGGTTGTGGCCGTGTTGTAGACCTGCATGCCGGCGGTCATGGTGTTGCCGGTCAGGCCGAAAACATTTGCGGCCGTCAAAGGCAGGCGGGCTGTCAAAAACCCCTGCGCAGAGCCGCCCGCTTGACCGATCTCGGCTACAGCACTTGCATCGCCGCCGCTGTTGATACCGGAGTTTACGATGAGAGTCTGCGCAGCCGCAGGCACGGCCAACAAGGCCATCGTGACCGACAACGCAACGAGGCCAGAGGTTGCACCACTGCGACTCTTTTTCCCGCGCCCTCCAACAACTTCCGACACCGCGACCCACGCACCTTGCGCTTCGCTCCAGATGCTCTTAAATGACCGGTTCATCGTCGCTTCCCCTGATTGATGCCGCGGTCAAAAAGTGCCTTGGCAGTGGGGCGCGAGTATCTGGTCGCATTCTCGCGAGACGTGGGTACTAAGTCGCGGTCTCAGGTGGAGCTGCAACTCTCTTTAACGATGCGTGAAGCATTTAACAATTGCGCTCGCCGCAAGTGTCACCTCAATGTTTCCGAAAAGAAATTAAATGTTAAGAAACGCCACGGAAGACGCTTCTTTGACTCTTCTCTAACTACCGGGTCAATCCGCAGAAATCGCAGCGTCGAGCAACTCGATCCAATGCCTCACCGGCACGCCGCTGCCGCTCTGCAAATGCGTGATGCAGCCGATATTCGCCGAGGCGATGACGCTCGGTTGAAGCTGGTTCAGGTTGCCGAGCTTGCGATCGCGCAGCGGATAAGCGAGCTCGGGCTGCAGCACCGAATACGTCCCGGCCGAGCCGCAGCAAAGATGCGCTTCGTTGAGTGAGACGCGCACATCGAACCCTAGCGCGCGCAAGTTGACTTCGACGCCCCCACGCAGTTTTTGACCGTGCTGCAACGTGCACGGCGGGTGGTAGGCGATAACGCCCTCGGGCGGCTTCACACGCGCCTTGAGCACGGGCACCAGATCGGGCAGCAGCTCGCTCAGATCTTTGGTCAGTTCGCTGATGCGTCGGGCCTTGGCCGCGTATGCCGGATCGTCGCGCAGGATGTGCCCGTATTCGCGTACCGTGACGCCGCAGCCGGATGCGTTCATCACGATGGCTTCGACTTCGTCGCGTTCCACGTGTGGCCACCACGCGTCGATATTGGTGCGCATGTTCGCTTTACCGCCCTCTTGGTCGTTGAGGTGAAACTTCAACGCACCGCAGCAACCGGCCTCTCTGGCGATGACGGTCTGGATGCCCGCAGCATCGAGCACACGCGCGGTGGCGCTGTTGATGTTCGGCATCATCGACGGCTGCACGCAACCGGACAGCATGAGCACCTTTCGCGCGTGCTGGGTCGTCGGCCAGATACCGGCGTCCTGCTTGGCGGGCACCTTGGCTTTCAGCGCGGCGGGCAGCAGTCCGCGCACGGCCTGGCCGACCTTCATGGCCGGTCCAAAGAGCGGCGACGGCAGGCCTTCTTTCAACAGCCAGCGCGTGGCCGATTCCATTGCGGGACGTGGCACTTTTTGGTCGACGATCTTCCGGCCGATGTCGACCAGGTGGCCGTACTGCACACCGCTCGGGCAGGTCGTTTCGCAGTTGCGGCAGGTCAGGCAACGGTCCAGATGCACTTGCGTACTGCGCGTCGGCTGCTTGCCTTCGAGCACCTGCTTGATGAGGTAGATGCGGCCACGCGGGCCGTCGAGTTCGTCGCCCAGCAATTGATAGGTCGGACAAGTGGCGGTGCAGAAGCCGCAGTGCACGCACTTGCGCAGGATGGCTTCAGCCTCTTGTCCGTCTGCGGTGTCACGAAATTCAGCGGCGAGTTCGGTTTGCATGTGGGGTAGTGGCTGGCCTTGATAGCTGGCTGTGTTGGCTAACGTGTTGGCTGACGTGTTGGCTGAAGAAGCGAGACGACTCAAGCTTCCGGCAACAGCCGGCCGCGATTGAAGATGTTGTGCGGGTCGAACTCTTTCATGAGCGCGCGATGAATGCGCGCCAACGGCACGCTCAGCGCATCGAACCTTGCAGCCGGTGCGCTTGCATCGGTCGCTTCGGTACGGCCCCCCGCCCTGAACAGGGTTGCATGACCGCCGACCGCGCGGGCTGCTGCGCGCATGCGCTCAGCTTGCCCTTGCCCGGCCTGGTACCAGCGCTGGCCGCCATGCCATTCGATCCACGGCGAGCCATCGAGCGAGAGCACCGGCGCAGTCTGCGGCACCGACAGGCGCCAGAGGTCATCCGCGTGGGACGCAGCAGGCGCACCATCCGCCGCACGGTCGGAGAACCACGGATGCTGCTGATCGCGCAACGATTGCCAGCCGGCTGCAGCGGGCTCTGTGGTCTGAGGCGCACCGCCCAGATGACGGCACGCCGCGTCGACCGCCGCGACCGCACCGCGCAAGCGCAACGACAACACGCCCGCACCATCGCGCCGTCGCCACAGGCTGGCGTTCAGCGGCAGTGGACGACCGCCCCATTCATTGAGCAGCCGCAATGCATCGGCCTGCTCGCAAGCGAACTCGATCGTCGCTTCGGCCGGCACGACGGGCAGCACCTTCAGGCTCACCTCAGCGATCACGCCGAGCGTGCCGAGGGACCCGGCCAGCACGCGCGAGACGTCATAGCCCGCGACGTTCTTCATGACCGTGCCGCCGAAGTGCAGCACCTCGCCGCGACCATTGATCAGCGTGGCACCGAGCACGTAGTCGCGCACCGCCCCCACGCTGGCGCGCGACGGCCCGCTCAAGCCGGCAGCGACCATGCCGCCGACGGTGCCACCGCGCACGCCGGGGTTGGCCGGATGCGCAAAGCGCGGTGGCTCGAAAGGCAGGCACTGGCCCTGGTCGGCCAACAGCGCCTCCAGTTCGGCGAGTGGCGTGCCGGCACGGACGGTGACGACCAGCTCGCTGGGTTCATAGCTCGTGATGCCGGTGAGCTCGCTGGTCGCGAGCGGCTTGCCCGAAGCCACCTCACCATAAAAATCCTTGGTGCCGCCACCGCGAATGTCGAGCGGCGTGGCGTCGGCCGCAGCAGCGCGCACTCGCTCGACGATGCGCTGGAGTTCAACGGAGTTGGTCATCGTGTCAGTCCTCGAAGAACGCCACCGGCAACCCCGGTGTGTCGACGCGCATCGAGACGACGCAACCCGAGGCCGGTCGCTCTTCGAGTTCCTCTGCGGGACGTCCCTTGCGCACGCTCGTCACGAACAGCGTCTTCAAATCATCGCCGCCGAGGCACGGCATGGTCGGGCACTGCACGGGCGTCGCGATGGCGCCGACCTGCTTGCCATTGGGCGCGAAGCGCAGCAATTGACCGCCCTCGTACATCGCTGCCCAGTAGTGGCCCTCGGCATCGACCGTGGCGCCATCGGGGCGCCCCGCATAGCGCACCGGCGACGATGGTGTCCAGCCCGCCGGCTTGGCCGCGAACTGCTCGAACACGCGCGGCCGCGTCAGCGTATTGGAATCGGCCACCCAGTCCCACGCGCGGATGGCATGCGCCGCCGTGTCCGACCAGTACAGGGTGCCGGCGTCGGGAGAGAACGCGAGGCCGTTGGCGGTCATGGCATCACCGGCCATGCGCTGCAAAGCCGGTGCGCGCCCGTCACGCATGTCGAGGCAATAGAGCTCGGCGTTGGACTTGTCCTTGACCTCGTTCAATGTGCCAGCCCAGAAGCGGCCGAGCGGGTCGCACTTGCCGTCGTTGAAACGCATGGTGCGCGTGTCGTAGTCGACACCGACCAGTTGCGTCAGCGCGCCGCCCCATGTCTTGGCCCGGTAGATGCCATCGCGCAGTGCAATGACCAAACCGCCCCGCCGCGCCGGCGCCATGCAGCCCGGCTCGCTGGGCAGCGCCCATCGCTCGACGGTCGCGCCGGCGGCACCGATGTCCCCACGAGTCCGCAACACAGCACGTCCAGCGATATCCAGCCAGTAAAGAGATCGTTCGCCCGGGTGCCAGAACGGCGATTCACCCAGTTCGCAAAGGCTGTCGTCAAGCGTGGTCCACATGGAGGTAATTGTGCGTCACCGCCGCCCATAAAAAAGGCCACCGGAAGGTGGCCTTTAAATTCCAAAGACACCGCGGATCCTGCTTCGCCGATCCGCTGGTGTCGCCCCCAGCAGGGGGGAGGGCAAAGCGACACGAAGTGCGCAAAGCCCTTGGGGGGTTACCTGTTGTATGCGGTCTCGCCGTGCGAAGAGATGTCGAGGCCTTCGCGCTCTTCTTCTTCCGTCACGCGCAGACCGATCGTCAGGTCGGCGATCTTGTAGGCGATGACCGAAACCACGCCCGACCACACGATGGTCAGCACCACAGCCTTGAGCTGGATCCAGACCTGTGGGCCGATTTCGCTGGTGACGACGCTGGCCGTAACCCAGTCGCCGACGATGCCGGGGCCGCCGAGCGATTGCGTGTTGAACACGCCGGTCAGCAACGCGCCGACGATACCGCCGACACCGTGCACGCCGAAGACGTCGAGCGAGTCGTCCGCACCGAGCAGCTTCTTCAGACCGGTCACGCCCCAGAGGCAAGCGAAGCCAGCGACGAAGCCGATGATGATGGCACCCATGAGGCCGACGTTGCCGGCGGCCGGCGTGATGGCGACGAGGCCGGCGACAGCACCCGAAGCGGCACCCAGCATCGAAGCCTTGCCCTTGTGCAGCGCTTCACCGATACACCATGCGAGCACGGCGGCGGCGGTGGCCGAGAAGGTGTTCATGAAGGCCAGCACGGCGCTGGTGCCGGCTTCGAGGGCCGATCCTGCGTTGAAGCCGAACCAACCCACCCACAGCAGCGAGGCACCGACCATGGTCAGCGTCAGCGAATGCGGCGTGAAGGCTTCCTTGCCGAAGCCGATGCGCTTGCCGATCATGAAGGCACCCACGAGGCCGGCAACGGCTGCGTTGATGTGCACGACAGTACCGCCGGCGAAGTCGAGCGCGCCCCACTGCCAGATCAGGCCGGCTTTGGAGTTCATCGCATCGACGACGTCCTTGCTTGCGTAGGCGTCAGGGCCCATCCAGAACCAGACCATGTGCGCGATGGGCGCATAGCTGAAGGTGAACCACAGCACCATGAACAGCAGGATGCCGCCGAACTTGGCGCGCTCGGCAAAGGCACCGACGATCAGGCAGCAAGTGATGCCGGCGAACGTGGCCTGGAAGGCAGCGAACAGCAGTTCAGGGATGTAGACGCCCTTGCTGAAGGTCGCGCCGGGTGCGAACACGCCGGTGGCCGGATCGAAGATCCCCTTCATGAAGAGCCGGTCGAACCCGCCGACGAAAGCATTGCCTTCCGTGAACGCCAGGCTGTAGCCGTAGATGAGCCACAGCACCACGATCAAGGAGAACGTGACCATGACCTGCATCAGCACCGACAGCATGTTCTTGCTGCGGACCAGGCCGCCGTAGAACAGCGCCAGGCCCGGCACGGTCATCATGATGACGAGCAGCGTGGACACCATCATCCAGCTGACATCGCCCTTGTCGAACTTGATGACAGGGGCGGCAGCGGCAGGCGCTGCAGCAGCGTCGGCTGCCGGAGTCGCAGCAGCTGCTGCGGCAGGGGCCGGAGCCGCTGGCGCAGCGCTGGCCGCAGGCGCAGCCGCTTCGGCGGCCGGCGCCGGGGTCTGCGCTTGCACCGAGGTGACGAACGCAGAGCCAGCGGCAAACACGCTCAGGCCGAGCGCGAGGGAGACGAGCAGTTTTTTCATTTCAGTTGTTCTTTCGTGCCTTGATCTCAGAGCGCTTCAAGGCCCGTTTCGCCGGTGCGGATGCGAACAACCTGCTCGAGGTTGTAGACAAAAATCTTGCCGTCGCCGATTTTTCCGGTGCGGGCGGCACCCTCGACCGCTTCGATCACGCGCTCGACCAGCTCGTCGGAAACGGCTGCCTCGATCTTGACCTTGGGCAGGAAGTCGACGACGTACTCAGCGCCACGGTAGAGCTCGGTGTGGCCCTTCTGGCGACCGAAGCCCTTGACCTCGGTCACGGTAATGCCCTGCACGCCAATGGCCGACAGTGCTTCGCGCACTTCGTCGAGCTTGAATGGTTTGATGATGGCTGTAACCAGCTTCATGATGTTCTCCTTGAGATAAAACCGACGGGCGCGGCGGCGGTCGCCGCGCTTTCTATTTGGAGGGTCAGAACGTCTTGGTCAGCGTGGCGATGAACTGCGCCTTGTTGATCGACTGGGTCTGCGCGCCGATCGGGCCAAAACCCGGTTCCACGACCGCCAGGTAGGCGTCTTTCTTGTTGGCACCGACCACCGCACCGGCCAGCGACAGGCCACCGCCAAAGTCCCACGACGCGCCGACGTTGTAGTCGACATAGCTCTTGTAGCCCGTGTTTTTGCGGATGTCGCTGCTCAGGCGCGTGTAGCCGACAGCAGCCTTCAACGTCAGATGCGGGATGACTTCCTTGGCATACGACAGGTTCAGGTAGCCGCTGTTGCGGCCCTTCAGGCCCGAGCCGTTGGCCGCGCCGGCAAAGCCGAAGTAGTCCTTGGACACCGTGTGCGAGTACTTCGCGGTGAAGGCGCCCAGGGCGTCGTCGCTGTAGGTAGCAGCGCCATAGAGTTCCGTGGTGTTGCCCAGGTGGTTGCCCGGGTACACATAGGTCAGCACGCCGAAGTCGAGGTCGAACACGCCGACCTTCATCTTGTAGCCACCGTAGATGTCCATCTCGATGCTGTTGCCCGAGAGCCAGTTGACGCTGGAATTCCAGTTGCCCACGTAGAAGCCGCTTTCGCCGAATGCGTAGTCGAAGCCGCCCTGCACTGCCGGCTTCACGCCACGCGTCTTGTACAAACCGTTGTGGCCGATGGTGTCCTGGTCCTGGCCGCGGAACTTGTAGTTCGTGGTCAGCGAGATGTTGGCAGTCAGGGGGGACGTCGCCGCAGGTGCCGCAGCCGGATCGGCGGCCGGTGTCGTCTGGGCCAGGACGGCACCCGTCGCGGTCAAAGCGGTGGCCAGGACAACCAGGGTCTTGGCGGCGGTACGGTGCATCATCGGGTAGCTCCTCAGGGGGTTTTGGAATGGGTTGGAGTGATCCTCAAAGCAGGGAGCGTGCCAAAGTTCACGTAAGCGCGGAACCTGAACCGCTAATCCGAATCGCTCGCCGGGCGAAAGTTAATCAAACTGTTTCTGTCAATTGGCTGTCCGCCAACCTGCAGCAACGACCCCACAAAAGTATGGTGCACCATATTGGGGAAAGGGAGTGAAATGAGTTTGTCTTTGGTGCAAAGCCGCGCTTTGCTGGGCCTGGAAGCTGCCAGTGTGACCGTCGAGGTGCATTTAGCGAACGGGTTGCCCAGCTTCGTGCTGGTCGGGCTGGCCGATGTGGAGGTCAAGGAGGCCCGTGAACGGGTTCGCTCCGCGATCCAGAACGCCGGGCTCGACTTCCCGAACAACAAGCGAATCATCGTGAACCTCGCCCCGGCCGACCTGCCGAAGGACTCGGGCCGCCTCGATTTGCCGATCGCGCTCGGCATCCTGGCGGCCAGCGGTCAAATCGACGGTGCGCGGCTGGCAGGCCACGAGTTCGCGGGTGAGTTGTCTTTGTCAGGCCAGTTGAGGCCGGTGCGCGGCGCCCTGGCGATGGCACTCGCGCTGCACAGCTGCGGTGTCGCGACGAAGCTGGTGTTGCCCACCGAAAGTGCGAGGGAAGCCGCACTGGTGCATGGCACCGAGGTTTATGGCGCGGCGCATCTGCTCGATGTGGTGCGTCAATTTTTGCCAGCCGACGCGACTGCACCAATAGATGCTCCAGTCGACGGCTGGGCGCGCATGCTGCCGGCCGCGAGCGCCGCGCCGCCGCATTACGCCGATTTGTCCGACGTCAAAGGCCACGTCGGCGCCAAGCGGGCGCTCGAAATCGCGGCCGCCGGGAATCACTCGCTCCTGATGGTCGGACCGCCCGGTTCGGGCAAGTCAATGCTGGCGCAACGCTTTGCCGGGTTGTTGCCGGCGATGACGGTCGACGAGGCGCTCGAAAGCGCCGCCGTGGCCAGCCTCGGCGGCCGCTTCGCCATCGAGCGCTGGATGCAACGGCCGACCTCGACACCGCACCACACCTCGAGCGCGGTGGCGCTGGTGGGTGGTGGATCGCCACCGCGACCGGGCGAAATTTCGCTGGCGCATCACGGTGTGCTGTTCCTCGACGAATTCCCCGAGTTCGCGCGCTCGGCGCTTGAAGCGCTGCGCGAACCGCTGGAGACCGGCACCATCACGATTGCGCGCGCGGCCCGGCGCGCTGAATTCCCTGCGCGCTTCCAGCTCATCGCCGCGATGAACCCGTGCCCTTGCGGCTACCTCGGCTCCACGCTGAAAGCCTGCCGCTGCACGCCCGACCAGGTTGCGCGCTACCAGGGCAAGCTGAGCGGACCGCTGCTCGACCGCATCGACCTGCATATCGAAGTACCTGCGGTGTCGGCCAAGGAGCTGCTCGATTCACCTGCGGGTGAATCGACCGACAGCATCCGCACGCGAGCCGCCGCTGCGCGAGACCGCGCTGTCGAGCGACAGGGCAAGCCGAACCAGGCGCTGCAAGGTGCAGAGATCGATCGCCACGCCGGCCTCGAACCGGCAGCCCTGAAGTTCATGCACACGGCCGCCGCCAAGCTGGGCTGGAGCGCGCGGTCTACGCATCGCGCGCTCAAGGTCGCGCGCACCATCGCCGACCTGGCATCGTCGCCGCTGGTCGAGGTCGCGCATGTGGCGGAGGCAGTTCAATACAGGCGCGCCCTGCGCGGGACGCTCTGAAGGACGCGCTGAAACGCTAGAGCAATCCGCGTCCCGCAAGATTGCGCATCAACGCGCCAATGCCGAAGTTCCAGCGCGGCGCCTGATCGGCGTGCACCACGCGATTCACGAGCGCGCCGAGTTCCGGCGCCGAGATCGTCACAAGGTCGCCGACCACATGCGTGAAGCCCTGGCCCGGACCGTGCCGGTCTTGCGTCGGTGCGAACATCGTGCCGAGGAACAGCATCAGGCCATCGGGATACGCGTGATGCGGGTTGATCGCCTGGCCCACCAGGTCGAGCGGATCGCGGCTGATCTTCGCGAGCGAACTCGATCCTTCGAGCACGAAGCCTTCAGGGCCGACGACCTTCAACCCGACCGTGATGCGGCGCACATCGTCGATGCCGAAGTGCGCATCGAACAAGCGGATGAACGGGCCGATGGCACATGACGCGTTGTTGTCTTTCGCCTTGCCGAGCAGCAGCGCGCTGCGGCCTTCGAAGTCGCGCAGGTTGACGTCGTTACCGAGCGCCGCACCGAGCGTCTGACCCCGGCTGTTCACCGCCAGCACGACCTCCGGCTCGGGGTTGTTCCAGACCGAGCCCGAATGAATGCCAACCTGCGCACCGGTGCCCACCGCCGCCAGCACCGGCGCCTTGGTGAAGATCTCGGCGTCGGGGCCGATGCCGACTTCGAGATACTGCGACCACGCGCCTTGTGCGATCAGCAAGGCCTTGACCTTCGCGGCCTCGGCCGAGCCCGGCACGATGCCGGCCAGGTTGTCGCCCAGCACACCGCTGAGAGCCGCACGAATCGCGTCGGCCTTGGATGCATCGCCGCGGGACTGTTCCTCGATCACCCGCTCCAGCAGGCTCTCGACGAAGGTGACGCCGCTGGCCTTGATCGCCTGCAGGTCGCATGGCGCGAGCAACCATGGCCGGCCAAAGTCTCGCGCATTGGTCTCGTCGTCTTGCGCCTCGAAGCTGTTGGCGAGCACATCGGCGAGATGCGCGATGCGTGGCGCTTTGCCGGATTGGATGGCTTCGCGCACGGCATCGGCGGGCGGCGCATCGGCTTCGAGCAGGTCGCTCGCGGTCGGCGCGAGGTGCGAGAGGTCGTGGAGTCCGCCTTCGTGCACTGCGACCAGCGTGGGCCCGATGCCGGGTTGCCAGATGCGCCCGATGAGCGTGGCGCGGTCGGTGTCGCGGGGCAGGCTGGTGTCGGGCGAGAGGGTGGTGGTCATCGGGCGTGTCTCCTGGTTCGGCGCTTGAAAGCAGCGTCTGCCGTCGATGGTACGGCGATCAGCGCAAGGCCCGCACGCGTGCGACCTGCGCCGGCAGATCGTTCCATGCCGGCTCCTGTGGTGCGAAGCGCGCGCGCATGTAGCCCGCGAGTTGCGCGACCTGCGCATCGTCGAGTGCATCGCGAAATGCGGGCATGAAGCCGATGTCTTTGGTCGCCGGCGCGCGCACGCCATCGAGGATCGTGCGCAGCAGGTTGTCGGGTCGCGTGCTGGTGAGGTTGCTGTTGAGCGCGAGCGGCGTGTTGACGCCGAGCAGCGTCGGCCCGTCGCCATCGTGATGGCAGACGGCGCAGGCACTGTCGAACATGCGCTGCGCCGAGCCGAGCAGCGGGCCGCGACCGGCGGCGGCGCTGTCGATAGCGCGGGTCGCCGTGGCGGCGTGCGCTTCGGGCAATGCCGATGTCGTCACCGCATTGAACGACGCCAGATAGCTTGCCATCGCGCGTACATCGTCGTCGCTGACCGCGCCGAGTTCACGCACGACCTCGGCCATCGGACCGCCGGCGATGCCATGCCGTTGCGTGTGCCCTTGGCGCAGATAGCGGTACAGCTCATCGGCGTCCCACGGAACGGCCGCCTTCGAAAGCGAGGTGAGTGCGGGCGCTTCCCATCCGTCGGCGATGGCGCCGGAGAAGAGCGCATTGCCGCCCTGCTCCGCGCCGAGCGAATTGCGCGGCGTGTGACACGCCCCGCAATGGCCGAGGCCGTTGACCAGATAGGCGCCACGATTCCACTCGGCTGTCTGCGAGGCGACCGGCTGGTAGGGCGTCGCGTCGTGGAACAGCGCGTTCCATCCCGCCATCAAAGGACGAATGCTGAACGGGAACTTCAACTCGGCAGGCGGCGTTTCGGCGCGGACCGCGGGCAGCGACATGAAGTACGCATAGAGCGATTGAAGATCGTCGTCGCTGGTCCTCGCGAACGCCGTGTACGGGAATGCGGGGTACAGGTGATGGCCATCCCGCGAGACGCCTTCGCGCATCGCACGCTGGAATGCGCTGAACGACCAGCGCCCGAGACCCGTGTCGGCATCGGGCGTGAGGTTGGTTGCGTAGAGCGTGCCGAAGGGCGTCTCCATCGCACGTCCGCCGGCGTTGGGCACGCCGCCTGCAGCGGTGTGGCATACGGCGCAATCGCCGAGCGCTGCGAGCACCCGACCGCGCTCGATGGTCGAGGCGCTGTAGACCGGCGCGCTGAACGACACGGGTGCAATGACCGAGCGCCAGCCGAGCAGCCCGGCGATGACACCGATGCCGCCGATGGCGAGCGCACTCCCCACCGCCCAAATGCTTCTTGTATTGCTCCTTCCCCCTTTGGGAGAAGGCTCGGATGGGGGCACGCGCAGGTCAAGCTGCGCCGGTTTCATGCCCTCACCCATGCCCTCCCGCAGCGGGGGAGGGAGTGAACTGCCGAGCGCAGCACGGATCACTTCGGAGGTGAACGGTGGCGACCGAAACCGCACCCCCGTCGCATCGAAGATTGCATTCGCGATCGCCGCCGTCCCCGGCACCGAAGACGACTCGCCCGCGCCCAGCGGCGGCTCGCCGGGGCGTGCCATCTGGATCACTTCGATGACGGGAACCTGCCGAAAATTGATGATCGGGTAGCTGCCCCATTCGCGGCTCGCGACGACGCCGGACGGCAGCACGCCGGGCAAGCGTTCGCCGGCCTTGTGCTGCGGTGCGAACCGCACCTCCTCCATCAGCGCACGACTCGTGGTCTGGATCACGTTGCCGTGTACCTGGTGTTCGACGCCCGCGGGGTTGATCGTCAGCCCCGCATCGTGGCCGACGACCACGCGCCGCACATGCACCTCGCCGGTCTTGCGATTGACCTCGACGTCGGCTACCCACGCCGCCCAGGCCGCGCCGAAGCCCGGCCATTTGCTGTGCACGTAGCGCGCATACGCGAAGCCTTGGCCGAACAGGATGTCGCCGCCCTCGCCCAGTCCGCCATCGGCGTTTTCCTGCGGCCCGGTACGCATGCGCCAGCCGGCTTTCTGCGCGGTCGCCTGCACCAGCTCGACAGCACGCGGATCGCGCAGATGGCGCAGCCGGAACTGCACCGGATCGACGCCGGCGGCCGTCGCCAGCTCGTCGATGTACGACTCGTGCGCGAACGAGTTCGGCAGCGCCGACACCCCGCGCAACCACGACGCGCGAACCATCGGCGCCATGTCGTTGACCTTGACGCGCAGGTTGTCGACCGCATACGGCGGACGCGCCGTGCGGTCGCCCATTTCATAGGCATGCGCAACAGGTTCGATGGTGCGCGTCAGCAGCAACGCGAGCGTCGGCGATCCGTTGGAGGGGTAGGAGGTTTCGAAGTCATACGCAGCGATGCCGCCATCGGCGAGCAGGCCGCCGTCGATCTCCATCAGCTGCGCCGCGCCCTTCGGCTCCCACGCATGCTCCTGCTCGCGCGTGAGCTGCACCCGCACCGGCGCACCGACCGCACGCGCCAGCAACGCAGCATCGGCGGCTACGTCGTCGGCACCGTTGCGGCCATAGCAACCCGCGGCTTCCATGCGAACGACATCGACCTGCACATTGCTCACGCCCATCAACTTGGCGAGATCTTCGCGCAGCACGTGCGGACTCTGCGAGCCGGCCCAGACGCGCAGTGCGATCTGACCGCCGCCTTCATGCGTGTCAGCACCGGCATCGGCATGCCACTCCGCCAGCGCGCATGAAGGTCCGACCGACGCGTGCATCTGGTACGGCCAGACATACGTCCGCCTCATCGAGCTGCCGGACGCCGCTAGCGCGGCCAGCGCCCCATCGACATCCCCTTCGTCGACCAGCAAGCGCTGCGTCGACGGGTTGTCGCGAATCGCCTGCGCGACGTCGCCGAGGTCAGGCATGCCGGGCCACGGCTTCCATGTCACGCGCAGTTCGCGCAAGGCTTGCTCCGCGTGCTCTTCGCGCTCGGCGACGATGCCGACGAAGTCGCGGATCACCACCACCGCGCGAATGCCGGGGATGTGAGCGATCGATGCTTCATCTACTGACTCGAGCGTGTTGCCGATGAAGTCGCCATGGTCGGCACCGGCATACGGCGGCCGCACCACCCGGCCGTGCAGCATGCCGGGCACGCGCATGTCGTGCACGAAGACGAGTTCGCCCGCCAGCTTGGCCGGGATGTCGACGCGCGGCTGCGAGGTGCCGACGATGCGGTAGTCGTCCGGATGCTTCTGTTCGACGTGATGCGCCAGTTGCAGCACGGTGCGCTGGCCGGCCACGAGGTCGCCGAAAGCGACGCTGCGCTCGGGTGCATCGACGACGTGAACCACGCCGTTGCGAACGACCAGCGCGTCGACCGGCGCATCGAGCCGTGCCGCGGCACGCGCAATTAACCAGGCCCGCGCCTGTGCTGCGGCGAAGCGCAACGGCCTCGCATGGTTCTGGATCGACGCGCTGGCGATCGTTCCGCCCTGATTGGGTGCACGCGCGGTGTCGCCCAGCATCATGCGCACGCACGGCATGCCGAGGTCGAGCTCTTCGGCGACGATCTGCGCCAGTGCGGTCTGCAGGCCGGTGCCCAGATCGACGTGGCCGTTCAACCCCGTCGCGCTCCCGTCGTCCCACACCGCGAGCAGCACCTCGTCGCCTTCGATCGGGTTGCCCGACACGAGCTCAGGTTGGCCCTTGGCAGGCGGCGGTGCCGGCGGTGTCGGACGCACGATGACGAGCACGCCATCGGCATTCAAGAAGTCGGCGCGGGTGCGCGGCTGGTCGGCCCGCCGCGATGTCATTGCGCAGCGCTCATGACGCGGCCTCAGCCAGCCGCAGCGCCGCTAGCTGCACCGCGCGAACGATCTCGACATGCGTGCCGCAACGGCACAGGTTGCCGGACAGCTCGGCGCGGATACGGTCTTCGCTCGGGTTCGGCTCGCGTGCCAAGAGCGCCGCAGCCTGCATCACCATGCCGTTCAGGCAGTAGCCGCACTGCGCCGCCTGCGCGTCTTCGAATGCTTGCTGGACGGGGTGCCAATCGCCACGCGAACCCAGCCCTTCTAGCGTGGTGATCTCGCGCCCTTCGACGCCGTGCGCCGGGATCACGCAGCTGCGCGCCGCCACGCCGTCGACCCACACGGTGCACGCCCCGCATTGGCCAAGTCCGCAACCGTACTTGGGCCCGTTGAGCCCGAGGTCGTTGCGCAGCACGTGCAGCAACGATGCCTCGCGCGACACGGACAGCTGTTGCGCTCGGCCGTTGACGGTCAGGGAAAAGGCCATCAACCGATCAGCTCGGCCGACTGGATGCGCCCGACGCCCTGCGCGGCCATCTGCGCCCAGGCCTTGTCGAGCGAGCCATCGAGATCGATCGCACGCGTCGCGTCTTCGATGACGAACGCGGTGAAGCCGGCGGTGCGCGCATCGAGCGCGGTCCACGCGACGCAGAAGTCGGTCGCCAGTCCGGTCACATAGACGGTGTCGATGCCGCGCGCATGCAGATAGGCGGCCAGGCCGGTCGACGTCTTGCGATCGGCTTCTTCGAAGGCGGAGTAACTGTCGATGCCGGGATGGAAACCCTTGCGGATGATGAGCTGCGCCGTCGGCAGGTGGAGGTCCTTGTGCAGCGCGGCGTCTTCGGTGCCCTGCACGCAATGGACCGGCCACAGCACCTGCTCGCCATACGGCATCGTCGCCATCTCGTAAGGGCTGCGGCCCGCGTGGTTGACAGCGAACGAGGCATGGCCGGGCGGATGCCAGTCCTGCGTGATGACGATGTTCTCGAAGACCGACACGAGGCGGTTGATCACCGGCACGACCTCGGCGCCGCCTTTCACAGGCAGGCCACCGCCGTCGATGAAGCCGTTCTGCACGTCGACCACGATCAGGGCGGTCCTGGCGCGAGAGCGGCCAAGGGAGTTCGCAGCGGAGTCGGGAAAAGAGGCGTTCACAGCTCAGCCCACCGCGGCGACGTTGCCCGACTGGGGACGCTTGACAGCTTTGCGATGCATGGTTGGGTGTCCTTGGCTGGATGGTTGAGATGAAGCGACGAATCAAACGCTGAGATATTGCCGCCGCACATCTTCGTTGGCGGCAAGTTCGGCCATCGACGCGTGATAGCGGATCTGGCCTTTTTCGAGCACGTAGGCACGATCAGACACCAGTTCCGCAAAGTGCATGTTCTGCTCCGACAGCAGGATGCTGACGCCCTGCGACTTGAGCTCCAGGATCATGTTGGCCATCTGTTCGACGATGACCGGCGCGACGCCTTCTGACGGTTCGTCGAGCAGCACCAGATACGGGTTGCCCATCAGCGTGCGCGCGACGGTCAGCATCTGCTGCTCGCCGCCGCTCATACGGCCACCCGGCCGGTTCGGCATTTCGCCGAGATTGGGAAACAGCTTGAAGAGCCGCTCGGGCGTCCAGAGCGGTGCCGCCGTGCCGTCGGTCCAGTGCCGTTCGGGCTGCTTGCCGACCTCGAGGTTTTCCATCACCGTGAGATCGGTGAACACGCGCCGGTCCTCCGGAACGAAGCCGAGTCCGAGGCGCGCCGCCACATGCGGCTCGCTCTTCGAAATGTCGTGCCCCAGGAAGCGCACGGCACCGCGCCGTTTGGTCAGCATGCCGATCAGTGTCTTCAGCGTGGTCGACTTGCCGGCGCCGTTGCGGCCCATCAACGCGACGACTTCACCGCGTCGCACTTCGAGGTCGACGTCGTACAGAATTTGTGCCGCGCCGTACCAGGCGCAGACCGACTTGGCTTCGAGCAGCAGTTCGTGTGCACTCATGCCGAGGCTCCAACAGCAGCATTGACAGCCGCTGCCTTCTCCGCGATCTTCTCGAAGGTCTTGCCGCTGCCGAAGTACACCTCCTGCACTTTCGGGTGGTCGCGGATCTCGAGCGGTTTGCCCTGCGCGATCAGACGTCCGCGCGCCAGCACGATCATGCGATCGGCGTACGCGAACACCACGTCCATGCTGTGCTCGGTAAACAGCACGGCCAAGCCGCGGCTGATCACGAGGTCTTTGGTCAAAGCCATCAACGAGTTGCGCTCCTTCGGTGCCATGCCGGCAGTGGGCTCGTCCATCAGCAGCAGCTTGGGTGCGTTGGCCATCGCGATGGCGAGTTCGACGCGCTTGACGTCACCGTAAGCCAGTTCGCTGCACGGCCGATCGGCCTGCGCCTTCATGCCGACCTGGTCAAGCAACGCAAGTGCTTCGTCGCGCTTGTGCTCGGCGGCGCGGCGCCACATCGAGAACAGCTTGCCGTCGTGCGACAGCATCGCCATCTGCACGTTCTCGACCACCGTCAGCGAAGCGAACGTTTCTGCGATCTGGAAGGTGCGGCCGACACCCAGGCGCCAGATGGCGCGCGGCTTCATGCCCACCAGTTCGTGACCGTCGAACAGGATGGAACCCTGGTCGGCCTTGAGCTGCCCGTTGACCATGTTGAAGGTGGTCGACTTGCCCGCGCCGTTCGGCCCGATCAGCGCCAGCAGTTCGCCGGCCTTCAACTCGAAGTCGATGCCGTCGACCGCCTTCACGCCACCGAAGGATTTGCCGAGGCCGGTGACCTTCAAAAGCGGGACGTCGGTCACGGATGTTGCGATGTCTGCGTTCATGGAAGTTGCTCCTTCCCCTTCCGGGGGAAGGCTGGGATGGGGGCATCCCCCGCCATTACAGTCTTGCGTTTCAGCTTGTCGAACATCTGCTTGGAAAACCCCGCGATGCCCTGCGGGAACAGCAGCACCAAAATCAAAATAATCGCACCCAGCATCGCGCGCCAGTAGTCGGTATTGCGCGCCACCGTGTCGTGCAACCAGCTGAAGGTGACGGCACCGACGACCGGGCCCGCCAGAGTCTGGACACCGCCTAACAACACCATGACGAGCCCGTCGACCGACTTGTCGACGCTCAGGCTCTCTGGCGAAATGCTGCCTTTGGAGAACGCATAGAGCGAGCCCGCGAGACCGGCTGCGGTGCCGGCGATGACGAACGCCGTCCATTGCATGCGCTTGACGTCGATGCCGATGGCGTCGGCACGCAGCACCGAGTCACGCCCGGCGCGCAGCGCGTAGCCGAAGGGCGAGAACAGCACCCGGCGCAGCAGCAGCACGCCGGCCGCCACCAGGATCAGCGTGAGCCAGTAGTACATGCGCTTGTCCGACAGCCATTCCGACGGCCAGACGCCGGTGAGCCCGTTGCTGCCGCCGGTGAACGAATCCCACTGGTAGACGATGGCCCAGGTGATCTGCGCGAAGGCCAGCGTCAGCATCGCCAGATAGACCCCCGACAGCCGCACCGCGAACCAGCCGTAGACGAAAGCGCCGATGGCTGCGACCAGCGGCGCCACGATCAGCGCGAGTTCCATCGGCAGGCCGCTGGCCTTGACCAGCAGCGCAGCGCCGTAGGCACCCAGGCCGAAATACGCGGCGTGGCCGAACGAATGCATGCCGGCCGGACCCATGATGAAGTGCAGGCTGGCAGCGAAGAGCGCGGCGATCAGCAGGTCGATCATCAGCACCGTGGTGTAGGGCGAGTCGACCGTGAGCAGCGGCAGCGCCATCAGCAGCACGCCGAGCACGGCAACGGCCCACAGATAGCCCTTGCTGGCGCGACGCAATGGTTCTTCGGCCATACCGACATAGCGGCTCGGCGCCTGCGGCCGGCCGAACAGGCCCCACGGGCGCCACACCAGCACGATCGCCATCACGATGAAGTCGACCACCAGCGTGAGCTTGGAGAACGAGACGCTGTAGCCGAAGAGTTCCACCACGCCGAGCCAGATGCAGACCGCCTTGATCTCGGAGATGAGCAGCGCGGCGACGTAGGCACCGGGGATCGAGCCCATGCCGCCGACCACCACCACAACAAAGGCGGCACCGATGGTGTTCAAGTCCATCGCCAGCGTGGCCGGCTCGCGCGGCAGTTGCAGCGCGCCACCGAGTCCCGCGAGCATGGCGCCCAGCGCGAACACCGCCGTAAAGAGCCACGCCTGGTTGACGCCCAGCGCACTGACCATCTCGCGGTCTTGCGTGGCGGCACGCACCAGCGTGCCGAAGCGCGTGCGTGTCAACAGCAGCCACATGAGGCCGAGAACGACCGGGCCGACGACGATCAGAAACAGGTCGTAGGTCGGGAACTGCCGCCCGAGGATTTCGACCGCGCCCGACAGGCCCGGCGCGCGAGGGCCGAGCAATTCGTCGGGTCCCCAGAGATAGAGCACCGCGTCCTTGATGACCAGGACGAGTGCGAAGGTGGCCAGCAACTGGAACAGTTCCGGCGACTTGTAGATGCGCCGCAGCAGCACCATTTCGATCAACGCGCCGAGTACGCCGACGGCCAGCGCCGCGATGACGATGGCCGGCCAGAAACCGAGCCCGGTGCCGAGCCGGTCGACCAGCGTGTAGGCAATGTAGATGCCCACCATGAAGAAGGAGCCGTGCGCGAAGTTGACGATGCGCGTGACCCCGAAGATCAACGACAGACCCGCGCCCACGAGGAACAACGAAGAAGCCGATGACAGCCCGGTGAGGAACTGCAGCAGCAGGGACGAGAGGCTCATGAGGCGGGCAGTCGAAAGCTAGCGGTCGAAAAAAAGAACGATCAGTCTGCGGCCCGCGACTTCTTGACGTCGGCGGCGCTCGGCTGGAACTTGGCGCCGTCGAAGTACGTGTAGTCGACCATCACGCCCTTGCCGTTTTCGTTCTTCGTCTTGCCGACGAACGCACCCATCGTCGATTGATGGTCTTCGGCGCGGTAGGTGATCTTGCCGAACGGGGTATCGACCGGCAGGCCCTTGAAGGCGGCGACCAGCTTCAGCGGCTCGGTGCTCTTGGCCTTGGCGATGCCTGCTGCGACCGACTTGATCATGGTGTATCCGACCACCGAGCCGAGGCGCGGGTAGTCGTTGTACTTGGCGTGATAGGCCAGGAAGAAGGCCTTGTGTTCGGGCGTCTGGATGCCGTACCACGGGTAGCCGGTGACGATCCAGCCGTTGGGCGTTTCTTCCTTGAGCGGATCGAGATACTCGGGCTCACCGGTCAGCACGCTGACGACCGCGCGGTCTTTAAAGAGGCCGCGCGTATTGCCTTCGCGCACGAACTTCGACAGGTCGGCGCCGAACAGCACGTTGAAGATGGCGTCGGGCTTGGCATCGGCCAGCGCTTGCGCGACCGCACCGGCGTCGACCTTGCCCAGCGGCGGCGCCTGCTCGGCCACGAACTCGACATCGGGCTGTGCCGCCTTCAGCAGCGTCTTGAACGCAGCGACCGCCGACTGGCCGTATTCGTAGTTGGGGTACACGACGGCCCAGCGCTTCTTGTTGAGCTTGACGGCTTCAGGCACCAGCATCGCGGCCTGCATGTAGGTACCGGGGCGCAGACGGAAGGTGTACTCGTTGCCGCCTTGCCAGGTCATCTTGTCGGTCAGCGGTTCACCGGCCAGAAAGAAGATTTTCTTTTGCTTGGCGAAGTCGGCCACGGCCAGGCCGGTGTTCGACAGGAAGGTGCCGGTCAGCACGTCGATCTTTTCGCGCGCCACCAGTTCTTCGGCCACGCGCACGGCGTCGCCGGGGTTCGCGTTGTCGTCACGCGTGATGAGCTCGACCTTCTTGCCGTTGACGCCGCCCTTGGCGTTGATCTCGTCGACTGCGAGTTCCATCCCCTTCTTGTAGGGCTCGAGGAAGGCGGGCTGCGCCTTGTAGCTGTTGACTTCGCCGATCTTGATCACGCCCTGCGCATGGGCGGGCACGACGGCGATGGCGAACACGGCGAGAGCCGCGGCGCTGAAGACATGACGCAATGGGTTCATCGGGAAACTCCTTGGGGATGGTGACAAGTAACGAATGAGTAGCTCTTCGCCGGGAACACCGCGGAACGGGCTTTGCCCGGAAGCTGGTGTTGCCCCCTGCAAGGGGGTTGGTGAAGCGACACGAAGTGCGCGAAGGCTGGGGGTGTTCTCATGTTCAGCGAAGGCCGTCTTCGCCTTTGATCTCGCTGGCCTTCAAGCCACCGATGCGAGGCAGCGGACGGCCGCTGTCGGTAACGGCCACGGCAACGACGATCTCGTTGGCGCGCGGCGCATCGGACACGCGCGCTTCGATCGCGTCGAAGTGGCTGCGCACGAATGCGGCGTCCTTGTGGCCGAGCGGCACGTCGATGGCGGTGCCGAGCGTGCCGCGCTTCTTGCTCGACGGCACCAGTGCGGCGCCTTTTTCGACCGCGGCACGCAACGGCGCGCCCAGCTTCGGATGCAGGATGGCGGCCGCATGTTCGAGCTCGCCGGCTTCGCCGACGATGGCCGCCTTGCCGTAACTCTCGACGGCGCCGGGCGCAATGCCCAACGCGGCGACGGCCTTTTGCCCGAGCAGTGCGCCGAGTTCTTCGCCGATGGCGATCAGCGCGTCGAGGTTCTCGCTGTAGCGGCCGGCATACGGGTTCTCGATGACAGCGATGGCGACGGCACGGCGCGTCGGCGGATCGATGGTCTGGCCCATTTCCTTGCGGACTTCATCCACCTGGACGACGAGTTTTCTGATGTTGGCGCTCATGAATTTTTCCTTGTCTTTGTATGCTTCGTGGGTGCCGCGTTCATCGCAAACCATCCCATTTGCTGATGTCCTTGGCGAGCAGTCCACCCACACGTGCATGGATGCGATAGCCCGTGCTCATCGCCAGGATGAAGACAATTTCGTCCGCAGCCGGCGCACCAGGCACGCGGACTTCGATCGCATCGAACTGGCCGCGCACGTAGCTGGCATTGATGTTGGTCAGCGGCACGTCGAGCGCGGCGCCGGGCGGGCCGACTTTCTTGGTCGACGGCACGATCGACAGAGCATTGGCAGGTTGGCCGGCCTTGGCTTCCGCCTTGCCAGCGGTATATGCAGCGCGGTCGCCCTTCCAGCCCAGCAGTTCGCGCATCGCATAGCCGCCGGGCACATGCCACAGCGCACCGTGCTCCAGCTCGCCGGCAGCGCCGACGATGGCGCCCTTGCCATACGTGGCGATCTGGTCGAGGGGCACGTCCATCGCGGCATGCAACCGGTGCGCCATGTCGACCCCGACCGGATCGAGCAAGGCCATCATCGGCAGGATGTCGGGCTCGTAGCGGCCGGCGAATGGATTGGTCATCACCACGCCGACGGCGCCACGCACCAACGGCGTCTCGGCGCGCGGCCCGAACTCGTGGTGGATGTGCTCGACATGGGTGAAGACGCGACGGATATCGATCATTGCGATCATTGAAAGTTGCCTTGCTTTTCGTTAAGCAAATACTGAACCAACTGCAGACATCGCGACGCGCCCGACGGGCTGCGCGACACGCAGTGCGTCCGAGCATAAGGGCTCGACGACGCGCCATTGCTTCTGGCAAACCAGCACAGCGGCATGGATGCGGCCGGCCGCTTGCAGCGCCTGCGCGCAGGCTGATCCCGCGTCCAGCGCACGCCGCACCTGCACGGAATCCAGCGTCGCGACATCGACCGTCACAGGGATGTCACCGAGGTCGCTGTCGTCCTTGCATTCGCTGGCCGGTTTGCGTCGAATGCCCACGTCGTCGACATCGACCGCGTTGGCGATCACCGTTGCCGCCGCATCGGCCTCGGCTGCGGTGGCCGCCAGCACGGTGACGCTGTCCGCGATGCCGAGCGACAAGCTGCGGCCGCGCCAGCCGCTGGTCGCGACACCGCGCACCGGCACGTCGGCAGTGATGTCGAATTGGCCGTCGGTCAGGAGCGGGCCGGCGCCGCGCCAATCGAAGGTCCCGATGTCCGCCAGCAGGCCGATGCGCACCTGCGCGCCCGGCGCGAGGTGCAGCGCGATGTCACCGCCATTGTTGATCCAGGCACGTTCGATGCCGGCGCGCAGATAGCAGGCAACGAGCTCTTGCGCGACCGAGCCGGCGACGGCCGCCATCGGGGTAATGAAGCCAGCACTGAAGGGTGCGCAGGCCGACCACATGCGGCGTGCGATGGGGCCGCGCAGCGTGTGCGTCGCTTGCACTGTTTGAATCGGTCGACGCAGTTCGCGCAGCTCGCCCACCAGTTCGTCGAGCACGCAGGCGAAGCGCTGCCAGGCGGCCTCATGCGCCGCGGCAACGACCGCTGCATCGCCATGTGCCTCGGCAATGACGTCGATGGGCCCGTGGCTGAAATGCCAGCGGTCCGCGTCGAGCCGGTTGCGTTGTGCCGTCATTTTCGGCAGTGCCTTAACCCAGCATGGGCGGTTGACCCAGTGGCCACGGATTGGCCTCGTCGATCGTCAGCCACTGGCGCGCGAGCGGGGCGCCATCGTCTTGCCAGGCCCCGCGCGCGAGCGCCTGCTCCAGCGAAAAGATGCTGTCCATGTGGCCACCGAGGGCGGCGTAGTCGTCGCGCCGCATGCTGAACTCGATCGGCGCCACGATGGCCGGCGTCGGCACGGTGCCGAAACTGTTGTCGGGCATGCGCATGACATCCGCCATGACCGTGATGCCGCCGCCGGGCCATACATAGGCCGGCGCGCCGCCGCAGGTCACGTTGACCAGCGCCTGCTTGATGGCACGCGTCAGCAGCACCGGGTTTTCCGTGACGCCGGCGCGCAGGCTGCCGCCGGCGCCGCCGAGAAACAACACCGTGCACAGCGATGGTTCGCAGTTCTCGCCGATGCGCTCGACGATGCGGCGCACCTCGGACGGCATCGGCTGCTCGACGGGCCGCAGCGCGTCGTCCAACACGTACCACTGCGCGTGCTCGCCGGTGGTCGATGTCATCAGCAGTCGCAAGCCGGGCTTGGCCACACCCTCTTCCCAGCCTTCGATGATGGACAGCGGATCGTCGATGTCGGTGCCGCCCCAGCCATTGCCCGGATTGGCCACCTGAAAGTAACGGCCGGGCGTCGATTTGCGGCCGCGCATCTGCACCCCCGACTTCGGCATATCGAGGCATTTGCCGGCCTGGTGTTCGGTGAGCACGCCGGTAATGTGGTCGTCGACCACCACCACCTCGTCGGCCACGCTGGCGAACTGACGCGCGAAGATGCCGACGGCTGCCGAGCCGCAACCGACACGCATGCGCTGCTCTTCGACGCCGTTGACGATCGGCGCCTTGCCGGCCTGGATCACCATGCTGGCGCCGCCGTCGATGGTGCATTCGACCGGCTTCTTGTTACCGAGCAACTGCATCAGCTCGACCGTCATACGGCCTTCTTTCTTGCTGCCGCCAGTCAGGTGATGCACACCCCCGAGCGACAGCATCTGCGAACCGTACTCCGCCGTGGTGACGTGCCCCACGACTTCGCCTCGGTAGCGCACGTTGGCCTGCTCGGCGCCCAGAAAACGATCGGTGTCGATCTTCACCTTCAGGCTGCAGTAGCTGAAGATGCCTTCGGTCACGACGGTGATCATGTCCACGCCGCGCGCCTTCGACGCCACGATAAAGGGCGCTGGTTTGTAGTCGGGGTACGTCGTCGACGAGCCGACGCCGGTAACGAAGACTTCGTCGGAATGCAGCAGGTCGCCGTTCCAGTCGGGGTCGATGCCATCGGCGGTCTCTGCTGCCGGTCGGTCGAAGGGTACGAGTGCGGGCGAGGCGCTCGACAGCTCACGACGCAGCAGCACCACGGGATCGACGCGCACCAGTACGCCGTCGCGGTTGGCGTACCGATCGCAGGCGCCGGTGCGGCCATCGGAGATCTGACACAGCACGGGACAGGCGTTGCACTCGATCTTGGCCGGCTTGGCGACGGCGCTGTCTTCGCGGCTGGCCGGCACCGGCATGTCCATGCCGGGCAATCCGTCTGTCTTGGTGTGTTCGGTCATCGTGGCGATCTCGTGAGGATTCTTCTGGACGCGTATTCCCGCTGCGTGCAACAAACGTGCCGACAGCCGCGCTTGTCCGGCGTCTGACATTTGTGTAGCATTCCCTACACTTTCATGTGGCGTTCACTACATTCATGGTCAATGTAGCAAACGGGCCCAAGGCTTGCAATGGTGTTTTCGAGCGGCGTTTCCAAAGCGGGTTCGCAAGGCTTTTGGCAACCTAGGACAATCGGATGACCGACTTCTGTTCACAACCAACATCGAATCCCGTATGAGTGCATTCAGCGAAGAACGTGTCCTTACCGTCCACCACTGGACCGACCGGCTGTTCACCTTCACCACCACGCGCGATCCTTCCCTGCGCTTCTCGAACGGCCACTTCACCATGATCGGCCTCAAGGTGAACAACAAGCCGTTGTTGCGCGCCTACAGCATCGTGAGCCCCAACTACGAAGAGCACCTGGAGTTCCTGAGCATCAAGGTCGAAGACGGCCCTCTCACCTCGAAGCTGCAGCACATCCAGCCGGGCGACACCATCATCGTGGGTCGCAAGCCCACGGGCACGCTGCTGATCGACTACACGCTGCCCGGCAAGCGGCTCTATCTGTTCGGCACCGGCACCGGCCTCGCACCGTTCATGAGCATCATCCGCGACCCGGAAACGTACGAGAAGTTCGAGAAGGTCATCCTGGTGCACGGCGTGCGCCAGATCGACGAGCTGGCGTACCACGACCTGGTGACCGACCATTTGCCCAAGCACGAAATCCTGGGCGAGATGATCGAAAAGCAGCTGCTCTATTACCCGACCGTGACGCGCGAAGAGTTCCGCAACATGGGCCGCATCACCGAGCTTATCGAGAGCAACAAGCTGACCGACGACCTGGGCCTGCCGCCAATCAACGCCTCAGAAGACCGCGTCATGCTGTGCGGCAGCCCCGGCCTGCTGGTCGATCTAAAGCACATGCTCGAAGCGAAGGGTTTCAAAGAAGGAAATACTTCGACGCCCGGCGACTTCGTCATCGAACGCGCCTTCGCTGAAAAGTAATGGAGCGCAAGGCCGCCGCCAAGCCCACACGCCGCACCGGCGTGCGCGAGGCTGCAGCGCAGGCCACGCGCGATTCGATCTTGAAGGCGGCGACCAAGGTCTTCGCCAAGTACGGCTACGACGGCGGCAGTGTCGAGAAAATCTCGAAAGCCGCCAAGTCGTTCGACCGGATGATCTATTACTACTTCGGCAGCAAAGAGGGCCTCTTCATCGCGGTGCTCGAAGGCATCTATCGGCGCATGGACGAGGCCGAGGCCTCGATCGAACTCGATGCCACGCGGCCTGTCGAGTCGCTCACCGCAGTGATCCGATTCGTGCTCGGCTACTACCGCAAGAACCCCGAGTTCGTCACGCTGCTCAACACCGAAAACCTGCACAAGGGCCGGCACATCGCCAAGTCGCTGCGGGCGCGCGAGTACTCCTCGCAGGCCATCGCCATCATCCAGCAGTTGCTCACCAGTGGCGTGGCGCAAGGGCTCTTTCGTGCCGACGTCGCCGCCCGCGATCTGTATCTGCTGATCGCATCGACCGGCTACTTCTATACGTCGAACCGACACACGCTCACGGCGTTTCTGGGCGAGCCGCTCGAAACGCCCGAAGCGGTGTCGCACTGGGAAGACTTCGTCATCGAGACCGTGCTGCGCACGGTCGATGCCGGCGTCCTCGATGAACCAACAACAGTCCCCCACGAGGTCAAGAAATGGCAGAAATCGCAACCGGCGGCAAGTCGGGCAAAGTCGTCATCCAGAACATAGGCCTGCTACTTTCGGGCGACATCGACAAGCCCATTCTCGATGCCGACACCATCGTGGTGAACGACGGTTTGATCGTCGCGGTCGGCAAGTACAAGGACCTGGACGTCGAGGGTGCCAAGACCGTCATCGACTGCCACCAGACCACCGTGGCGCCCGGTCTCATCGACAGCCACGTGCACCCGGTGTTCGGCGACTGGACGCCGCGTCAGAGCCAGCTCGGCTGGATCGAGTCGAGCATGAACGGCGGCGTGACGACCATGATCTCGGCCGGGGAAGTGCACTTGCCAGGTCGGCCGAAGGACATCGTCGGATTGAAGGCGCTCGCCATCACGGCGCAACGCGCGTTCGACAACTTTCGCCCGGCCGGCGTGAAGGTGCTGGCCGGTGCGCCGGTCATCGAAAAAGGCATGGTCGAGAGCGACTTCAAGGAACTGGCCGAAGCCGGCGTCGGACTGCTGGGCGAAGTGGGACTGGGCACGGTCAAGGCCGGGTACGAAGCCAAGGAGATGGTCGCGTGGGCCCGCAAGTACGGCATCCAGAGCACCATCCACACGGGCGGCCCTTCGGTGCCGGGCTCGGGCTACATCGACAAGGACGTAGTGCTCGAAGCCGACGCCGACATCATCGGCCACATCAACGGCGGCCACACCTCGCTGCCCGAAGCGCATGTGTGCGAGCTCTGTGAGAAGAGTTCGCGCGCCATTGAGATCGTGCACAACGGCAACGAGAAAACCGCCATTGCGGCGGCCCGCGCCGCCATCGAACTCAAGTGCCCGCACCGCGTCATCCTCGGCACCGACGGGCCGGCTGGCTCGGGTGTGCAACCGCTCGGCATTCTGCGCATGGTCTCGTTCATTTCTGCCTTCGCCAACATCCCTGCGGAGCAGGTGTTCTGCTTTGCGACCGGCAACACGGCGCGCATCCGCAATCTGAACAGTGGCCTGATAGAGGTCGGCCGCGATGCCGACTTCGTGTTCATGGACCGGGCGCAGCATTCGCCCGCGTCGGGCCTGCTGGAGAGCGTGCAGATCGGCGACATTCCCGGCGTCGGCATGGTGATGATCGACGGCATCGTGCGTTGCGGCCGGAGTCGCAATACACCGCCTGCGACCGAGGTGCCGACGGTAGTTTCCGGCGCGCACTGAGCGCCACCAGCGCCCCGCGTTGTCGGGCATCGGCCCGGCGACCATTCAGCCCCGCCGCGCCGCCTCGATCGCAACGACGTCGATCTTCTTCATGGTCATCATCGCGTCGAACACGCGCTTGGCCGCCGTGCGATCGGGGTCCGCGATGGCAGCCATCAGTACGCGCGGCGTGATCTGCCAGGACAGTCCCCATTGGTCCTTGCACCATCCGCACTCGCTTTCCTGACCGCCGTTGCCGACGATCGCATTCCACAAGCGATCGGTCTCGGCTTGGTCGTCGGTCGCGATCTGGAACGAGAACGCCTCGCTGTGCTTGAAATGCGGGCCCCCGTTCAGACCGATGCAGGGGATGCTCGCAACGGTGAACTCGACCAGCATCACATCGCCCTGCTTGCCATCGGGATAGTCGCCCGGTGCATGGTGGACGGCGCCCACAGCGCTGTCAGGGAACGTCTTGGCGTAGAAGGTGGCGGCGTCCAGCGCGGTGCCGTCGTACCAAATACAAATCGTGTTTTTAGGGGTCATTTCGTATCTCCTGCAAATTGAGCGAAGCCGAACCCGAAACGAATTCTGCGCGAGCCACCCGACAATGGCCAGAGCGCTTCGCGGCATACTTGAAGCGGTCACAACCCGCAGATTCCCTCCCGTATGGAAAAAGAAGTCGAACCCGCCGTCCTGGCCCTCATCAACGAAAAGCGCCTCACCGGCGAAAAGCGCACGCCTGTCGAAATCATCGCCCGCATGGGCGTGTTCGAAGCACGCGACAAGGCGGGCGACCACGCCTGGCTGGCGACCGGCGACAACGTGATCGCCACCGTCTGGGCGGAGCTGGTCAGCATCTCCGGCGATGGGCGCTGGTTCTATCTCGAGTCGCTGGATGCGCAGCGCCGGCTGGACGGCGGGGAGCGAAGCGCCCAGCAGATTCAGCGCGCCAAAGACCGTCTGACTTTGCTCAAGCGGTCGCTCGACGCGGGCCAAGGCGTGCGGGCCGTATTGCAGACGAACCGCATCGAGATTGCAGACCTGGAAACGGACAAGGCGGCCAAAGTCTCGACACGTGTCCCGGACGAGCAGGAATGGCACGTCGCTTCGTGGGATGCCGACCTGAAGGTCGCAGTGCTGGTGCGCGGCGCGCGCGGCTGGCTGCCCACCGACGAAGACATGCAGGCCGCACGTGCGCGGGGCGGCGTTCCAGTGCCGCCGCCGGAAGTCGTGGTGGTCGTCGCCTCCCGCGAAGAGCTGCAGACGGCCGCGCTGGAGTATCTGACGCGCCACTTCGCGGGCTACGGATACAAGCCTGAGAACGTGGTCGGCCAGAACCTCGGCTACGACATCGAGGTGAAGGACAAGAAGGGCGCCACGTTGCTCAAGCTCGCGGTGAAAGGCACAGCGGCGGGGATGGCCAGCTTTCAGCTCTCGGCGCAAGAGCGCGCGTGCGCCAAGACGACAGACCAATGGCGCCTGGTCGTCGTCACCGATGTCCCCGGCCCGGCGGCGGCGCACAAGCTCTACAAGCCCACCGAAATCGACAGCGCGTCGGGGCTCGAGCCGCTGCTCGACTAGCCTGCCCTGCCCTACCCGGCGTGGCGCCGCGGTTCGCAGTCAGGGACCGCGCCGGGCCTTGAACACCAGCTGCCGCGCCGACAGGAAGTTCAGCGTGAGGCCGGCGCAGCTGCCGAGCGCCACGCCGAGCGCGGGTGCCCAGCGACCGTCGATCCAGTGCAGGGTCGCGACGTAGACCGCGTAGTTGATGACGGCGCCGCCCAGCATCGTCACCAGATAGCCGAGGTACTCACGCACGATCGACGTGTCTGACGACCGCGCCGCGAAGGTGTAGCGCCGGTTGAGCGCCCACGTCGTGCTGGCCGCGGCCAGAAACGACATGACGCGTGCTGCATACCAGCCGAGCACCGGCGCGGCGAGGTACAGCACGCCGACGTCGACTCCCAGGCCGACGATGCCCACCGCAGCGAAGGTCAGGAATTCACGACCGAGCTTCATCGCGCTTTGATCGCCGGATCACTGCACATCGATGGATGCTTCAAGGCTCGACAGCGTGTCGCACGCCCGGAATCGCGAGGTAGCGCAGCCGCTTGGCTTCCCGCCGGCCGATGGTCACCGTGTGCAGCACCACGCCGCAAACGAAGGCGAGCATGGCGGTCAGCATGCTGCCGGTGAGCAGCACGGCCGTCGGCAAGCGCGGCACCAGACCAGTTTGGACGTAAGTGAGCGCTAGCGGCAGGGCGGCCAACAGCGATACGAGCGCCAGCACCCCTGCGATGCTGGCAAAGAACTGCAGCGGCCGTTCGCTCACGAACAGCTTGCAGATCGTCTTAAGGATGCGCCAGCCGTCACGGTAGGTCGACAGCTTGCTGTGCGAACCCTCGGGCCGCGAGCGATAACGCACCGGCAGTTCGGCGAAAGGCATGCGCAGTTCGAGCGCGTGCACCGTCAGTTCGGTCTCGATCTCGAAGCCCGCCGACACGGCCGGGAACGACTTGGCATAGCGGCGCGAGAACACGCGATAGCCCGACAGCATGTCGGTGAGGTGGCCGCCGAAGAGTCCGGCGACAGCGCCAGTCAGCATGCGATTGCCGAGCCGGTGCCCGGCCCTGTAGGTGTCGGCATCGGCACCGTCGTCGACACGGTAGCCGACCACCATGTCAAGGTTGCCTGCCACCAGCGCATCGATCATCGGGCGCACGCCGTCCAGATCGTAGGTCGCGTCCCCATCGACCATCACGTACACGTCGGCCTCGACATCCGCGAACATACGCCGCGTGACGTTGCCCTTGCCGGCCAGCGCCACGTGCGTGACGCGCGCCCCGCTGGCGCGTGCCACTGCGGCGGTGTCGTCGGTGGAGCGGTTGTCGAAGACATGGATCTGCGCTTCGGGCAAGACGTCGCGGAACTCGGCGATGACTTGGGCGATGGCCAGCGCTTCGTTGAAGCACGGGATGACGGCGGCGATGCGCAGGGAAAGTAAGGAGAGTTCGGTCATGGCGCGTCCGCGAGGATACGGTAGGCCTTGGCACCGTCCTTTTCGAACAGTGGAACGAAGTGCTTGTCGAAGCCGGGCTTGCTGCTGAGGCCCGCCACATAGGGCGAGGCGACGACCAGAGAACCGAAGCCCAGCGACATGAACTTGCGCGCCATCTCGGCTGGCGGCGCAGCCAGAAAATCGGCGTAGCGCCACGGCCCGAGCATGTCGCCCCAAACCTCGTCGGGGCCGTAGTAGATCGCCTCGCTCAGCGCCACCTGATAGAGCTTGCCGTGCGGATGCTCGCGCAGGTAGCGCATCACTTCATAGCCCGGCACGTTCACGCGCAGGAAGGCATCGCGCGTGTCCTGCGTGAGCGAGACCATGGCGCCTCTCTTGAATGTCTGTTGCACCGACATGGCGGCGAGCGTGACGATCAACAGCCCACCGACCCAAACGCCGACCGTCGACCATCGTGACCACGCCGCGAACGCCGGTGCGGCCTTGCGAACGCCCGAAGCGATCGCCTTGAAGAACACGGCCCAGCCCAGCGCAGACATGAGCGCGACCAACGGGTACGACGCCGTCATGTAGCGCGGATAGCGCGACGTCACGAGCCAGACGACCAGCGAGTAGGCGCAGAACACGACCGCCGCGCGCACCGCCGCAGACCGCCTGAACCATGGGCTCAAAGGCGCCAGCACGACGCCCCAGATCGCCAGGTTCGGCCATGCCGCGTGCGCCTTCACGTCGTCGAACTGGTTCTGATAGTCGGCGGCGTTCCAGTTGGTGAAGCCGAACAGGCGCGCGCCGATCGGGTTGAACGGGTCGCCCGTCGTGATGGCGTTGCGCGCGTACCAGTAGATGCACGGCAGCAAGAAGCTCAACAGCGCGAGCGCCAACACCTTGGGCCGACGCTCGCGCCACAGCACGAACACCGCGACCAACGGAAGAAAAGTCAGCGCTTGGTACTTGCACCCTGCCGCCACGCCGAAGAAAAATGTCGCCACGACCAGCCAGCGCGGCGCTTGCGGACTCTTCGCATCCTGCGCCTCGCGCCACCACCACAGCGCGACGCAGCCGGCCAGCACGAACAGTGCGACGCCCATGTCGATCAGCGCACTGGCGTAGTCGCCCAGGCCGAGCCAGATGGCGGCGCCGGCGAGCGCGAGCGTGCGGCTGGTGTGCTGTCGTCCGAGCCGATAGACCATCCCTACCGACAGCGCGCCCGCGAGCGCGCTCAGGAAGTGCGGCAGCACGTCGTCGCCGACCAGCAGCGCGGCCGCATAGAGCAGGTTGTAGTTGTACGGAAACCAGGGGTAGCGCAGCCAGTCGTGGATGCCGAGCGTGCCGGTCTGCGCCAGCATGCGCGCGTACGGCAGGTGGTACATCAGTTCGTCGAAGACCGCCGGCGGTGCGAGCGGTGCGACCAGCGCCGGAAGAGCGATCAGCGCGAGCGCGGCGAGTGCGGCTTTGTCGAGCCATGACATCGACGCGTCGACGCCCCAGGAGGAAGGAAAGACCGCAGCCGCGGCACGCTCACGCAATTGCCGCCGCCATGCCGGCACTTGCAGCGCCGCAGCGCCGATGCCGATAGCGACCAGCACAAGCACGCCCGTCACGCCGAACAATCCCGCAATGGCCAATGCCTGAAACGCGCAGATGAACAGGCCGACCCCGAGCGTGACGCTCATTGCCGCTTCGAGCCAAACGTCGGCCGGCGTGGGCACGCCGATGCGCGACAGCACGGCGCGCCCGTAGCCCCAACAGCTCACGACGAACACCGCCAGCGCCGCGTAGTGCGCCGCTGCAAACATCAACTTCTGGAAAATAGAAACTCCCGGTCGCCGGCCACGGACGCACCGGCCGACGGGTTATAGATTCGGAGCCAGCAGCCGCTCCAACTCGGCCTCGCTTTGTTTCCTGCGCGCCGCCTGGTCCTGCAACTGGTCATGCCCGATTTTGCCGACGTTGAAGTACGTCGAGTCAGGATGGCTCAAATGGAAGCCGCTGACGCTGGCGGCGGGCGTCATCGCGAGGCTTTCGGTCAGCGTCATGCCGATGTCCTGGCACTGCATGACTTCGAACATCTCGCGCTTGACGCTGTGGTCGGGGCAGGCCGGATAGCCGGGCGCCGGACGAACGCCGCGGTACTTCTCGGCGATCATGTCTTCGTTGCTCAGGCCTTCGTGCGGCGCATAGCCCCAGAGGTCGGTGCGCACGCGGTGATGCAGCGATTCGGCAAAGGCCTCGGCCAGCCGGTCGGCCAGCGCCTTCAGCATGATGGCCGAGTAGTCGTCCAGGTCGTCGACAAAGTACTTCTCCTTCTTCTCGACGCCCAGGCCCGCGGTAACGGCGAACATGCCGACATAGTCTTTCAGGCCGCTGTCTTTCGGCGCGACGAAGTCGGCCAGGCAGCGGCTCGGTCGCATCACGCCGTCGATCATCTGCTTCTCGGTCTGCTGGCGCATGCCATACCAAGTCATGGCGACTTCGGTGCGGCTCTCGTCGGTATAGAACTCGATGTCATCGTCGTTCACCGTGTTGGCGGGCCAGAAACCGACGATGCCGCTGGCGCTGAGCCAACGCCCTTCGATCAGGCGCTTCAACATGCGCTGACCGTCGGCATACACGCGCACGGCTTCGGTTCCGACCACCTCGTCTTTCAGGATGGCGGGAAACGGACCCGCGAGGTCCCAGGTCTGGAAGAACGGGCCCCAGTCGATGTACTTGGCGAGCTCGGTCAGGTCGTAGTTCTTGAACACGCGGCGACCGATGAACTTGGGCACCGGCGGCGTGTAGTTCGCCCAGTCGATCGGCGTCTTGTTGGCCCGCGATTTCGCCAGCGACCACATCGGTATCTGCTTCTTGTTGGCGTGCTGCAGTCGCACCTTTTCGTAGTCGGCGTTGAGTTCGTCGATGTACTTGGTGGCGTTGTCCGAAAGGAGGCTCTGCGCCACACTCACGCTGCGCGAGGCATCGGGCACGTAGACGACCGGGCCCTCGTAGTGCGGCGCGATCTTGACGGCCGTATGCACGCGACTGGTGGTCGCGCCGCCGATCATCAGCGGGATTTTCTTGATGCGGAAATGGTCGTCGCGCTGCATCTCGCCGGCGACATACTGCATCTCTTCGAGGCTCGGTGTGATGAGGCCCGAGAGCCCCACGATGTCGGCGCCCTCGACCTTGGCACGCGCCAGAATTTCGTGGCACGGGACCATCACGCCCATGTTCACCACTTCGAAGTTGTTGCACTGAAGCACGACGGTGACGATGTTCTTGCCGATGTCGTGCACGTCGCCCTTGACCGTCGCGATGATGATCTTTCCCTTGGTGCGCACATCGCGCCCCGCGGCTTCGTCGAGCAGTTTTTCCGCCTCGATGTAGGGCAGCAAATGCGCCACGGCCGACTTCATCACGCGGGCCGACTTGACCACCTGCGGCAAGAACATCTTGCCCTGGCCGAACAGATCGCCCACGACGTTCATGCCGGCCATGAGCGGCCCTTCGATCACATGCAGCGGCCGGCCGCCTTTCGCCAAAATGATCTGGTAGGCCTCCTCGGTGTCGTCGACGATGAAGTCGGTGATGCCGTGCACCATCGCATGCGACAGGCGCTGGTCGACCGCCACCGGGTGCTCCGGCGTGCCGCGCCATTCGAGCTTCTTGCTCTCGTCCTTGGCGCCGCTCTTGGCCGTCTCGGCCACTTCGACGAGGCGCTCGCCAGCGTCTTCGCGGCGGTTGAGCACCACGTCTTCCACCCGCTCGCGCAGCACCGGCTCGAGGTCGTCGTACACGCCGACCATGCCGGCATTCACGATGCCCATGTCCATGCCCGCCTTGATGGCGTGGTACAGGAACACGGTGTGGATGGCTTCGCGCACCGGGTCATTGCCGCGAAAGCTGAAGCTCACGTTCGACACGCCACCCGACACGCGCGCACCCGGCAGGTTCTGCTTGATCCAGCGCGTCGCGTTGATGAAGTCGACCGCGTAGTTGTTGTGCTCTTCGATGCCAGTCGCGATGGCGAAGATGTTCGGGTCGAAGATGATGTCTTCGGGCGGAAAGCCGACCTCGTCGACCAGGATGCGATAGGCCCGTTCGCAGATTTCGATCTTTCGCTGGTAGGTGTCGGCCTGGCCCTTTTCGTCGAACGCCATGACCACCGCTGCAGCGCCGTAACGCCGCACCAGCTTGGCCTGCCGCTTGAAGCCGTCGACGCCTTCTTTCATCGAGATCGAGTTGACGATACCCTTGCCCTGGATGCAACGCAGACCGGCTTCGATGACGTCCCACTTCGAGCTGTCGACCATGATCGGCATGCGCGCGATGTCGGGCTCGCTGGCGATCAGGTTGAGAAACCGGACCATGGCAGCCTTGCTGTCGAGCATGGCCTCGTCCATGTTGATGTCGATTACCTGCGCGCCGTTCTCGACTTGCTGGCGTGCTACCGCGAGCGCCTCCTCGAACTGACCATTCAGGATCATCCGGGCAAATGCTTTCGAACCGGTGACGTTGGTGCGCTCGCCGATGTTGACGAACAAGGCGCCCTCGCCGATCGTGACCGGTTCGAGGCCCGAGAGCATCAGCGGCGGAGGAATCGGAGTACCTGGGGTCTCTGGGGACTCGGATTTCGGGGACGTCTGGGACACGGGCTCACCTGTAGATTTTTGAGATCAGGTGAGCGTCGTTACGATCCCGAGCCTGACGTGGCCGGGTCTTGAGAAAGACCGGTCAACGCTGCAACGCTCCTCGAGAGGCTTAATTTTAGGCGGCTTTCGGATCGTCGATGCCGCGTGAGGGTTTGGTCAAACGACCACCGCCACCTCCGTCGCACGCACAGTCGTCAGCGCAAACGCCGGCAAGCCCTGCAGCAACCGTTGCCCATAAGACGTACGAACCAGCCGCCGGTCATAGCAATACACGCTCGCCCGATCGTCCTCGCTGCGGATCGCGCGACCGACCCACTGCGCCAAACGAATCGCCGTCGCCGGCACCACCAACTCGGTGAAAGGATCGCGGCCGACGGTACGCAGCCACTCGGCGCGGGCTTCGCTCACCGGATCGTCGGGTGATGCGAACGGCAGCTTGGCGATGAAGACCGATTCGCACAGCTTGCCCGGCAGATCCAGCCCTTCGCCAAAGGATTGCATGCCGAAGATGATCGACGGCAGACCCTCGGCGACGCGGTGGCGGTGCGTGGCCATCAACTGCTGGCGCGGCATCGCCGTCTGCAGCAGCACGATGGGCTTCAGGCGGGACGTCAGCGCCTCGACAGCCATGCGCAATTGCTCCCGCGAGGTGAACAGCACGAGCGCACCGTGCCGCACATCGGCCAGATCGCGCATCAATGCTTTCACCATCTCGGTGACATAGGCGGCAGCTTCGCGCGGATCGGCTCGGGTCTCGACCGCGATGAGCTTGCCTTGCTTGGCGTAGTCGAACGGGCTGGGCACTTCGAGCGTGGTCGCGACGCCTTCCTCGTGCAAACCGTGCAGGCCCGACTCGCGCAAGAAAAAATCAAAGCGTCCGCAGCTGGTCAACGTGGCCGATGTGAGCACTGCGCCGCGCACCTTGTTCCACAGGTTGTTGCGCAGCGTCGCTCCAGGCAGCAACGGACTCGCGTGAGCTTGCAGCATGGCCAGGTCGCCATCGACTTCCAGCGTGAACCATTTGGCGGCCGGCGCTGCACCGGGCGTTGCGTCGCGCAGCAGCAATTGAGCGGTGTCGAGTGTCTGTTCGAGCCGTGGCGCCAGCGCGCCGAGTTGGGCATACATGGCGGACAGCCGGCGGGCGAGTGCTGGCTGGTCGCGCATTTCGGCTCGCAACGCGCTCGCGATGACACGCAACGCGTCCAGAAATCCGGATGCATGGTGCGCCACCCGACCGAGTGGTCCCTGCAGCGATTCCGGCAGTTCACCGAGCGGCAAACGTGCCCGGGATGTGTTGCGACCCGTTGCGTTGAAGGCGTTCGCGAGGCCGGTCTGGAGAGCTTCTCCGTACAGTTCCATCACCAGCCGCTCGACCTGTTGTAGCGCCTGTCGCATCTGCGAGGCATGCATCGGAATGTCGGCCACCTCGGTCACCTCCAGCCGCACGCCAACGCGCACCGCACGCTGGGCCAGCCGCTCGGCCCACACGTGGCGGCCCAGGTCCATGCGGCAGGCAAATTGCGAGAGCGCGGTGGCCGGCAAATGGTGCGCCTCGTCGAGGATCAGCAGGCAGTTGTCGAGCTCGGGCAGCAAGCGGTTGTTGAGCGACGACAGCAGCAGGTCGTGGTTGACCACGATCACCTGCGCGCCGACCAGCGTCTTGCGGCGCTCGTAGTAGACGCAGCCGTTGAACGATGGGCAATGCTTGCCGGTGCACGACGCAGCGTCGGCCGCCATCGGTGCCCAGAGGTCGGCGGCGGGCTGGGCGTCGAGCGAATCACGGTCGCCGTCCCATGCCCCGCGGTTAAGCGCTTGCGCGATACCGGTATGGAACTGGAGGCGCGCGGCGACCTCATGCGGTGGCCGCACGGCGCGCGACGCGCCCTCGCCGGCCTCTTCGTCGGCGAACAGGTCGTCTTCGAAGTTGTCGCCCTCTTCGCCGTGGCGTCCGTGCTCTGCGTCGGCGCCATCCGCCGCCATGCCGGTCAGGCGTTCAAGCTTCAGCTTGCACACGTAGCGACCGCGGCCCTTGGCGAGCGCGAAGCGAAACGGCTCGGGCAGCAGCGCGGCGAGCGCCGGCAAGTCCTTGTTCACCAACTGCTCTTGCAGCGCGACCGTAGCGGTGGAAATCACCACGCGCGTGTTGCGCGCCAGGGCCAGCGCGATGGCAGGTGCGCAATAGGCGAGCGACTTGCCGACGCCAGTCCCTGCCTGGATCA
The DNA here is from genome assembly GCF_035018885.1 of Variovorax sp. LG9.2. Lineage (NCBI taxonomy): Bacteria > Pseudomonadati > Pseudomonadota > Betaproteobacteria > Burkholderiales > Comamonadaceae > Variovorax > Variovorax sp. LG9.2. The sequence goes on from NZ_JASJXB010000012.1 coordinate 131,353, forward strand.
CGGCAATCGCGCGGACCGGCTCATCGGCGCCGCTGACGGCGCCGATTTGCGACTCTTGCGGAAGATTCGACTTTTCAGCCTTGCCGAGCGTGGCAACGCTCAGCGTGCGCGCCACGTGTTCGGCCATGCGCCGCTGCCCTTCGCGACTGCGAAATCCCTTGCTCGCGGCCACAGCCCCGTCGAACGCCTGCAAGGCCGACGCGGCCCATTCCAAAGATGACATCGAGCGAGTGTTGCATGCCGCAGTGCGGCGCTGGTTCAGGCCGGCTGAGCAGCGCTCGTGGAAGGCGTTGCAGCCGATGTGGGCAGACCGAAAACGGTGTCGAAGCCCCAATTGAAAACGAAGGTGTAGACCAGGAAGAACACGACCAGGCCGAGGTCCATCACCAGCGCCTCCAGAAGACTCACGCCCAGCGCCCAGGCGAACACCGGCACCAGAAAGGCGATCAACCCGCCCTCGAAGCCGACGGCATGCGCGATGCGGCGCTTGACGCTGCGGCCACGCACGGCTTGCCGCGATTCCCAGCGCTCGAAGAGCGCGTTGAAGGCCAGGTTCCAGAGCACAGCGATGACCGAGGCGACCATGGCCAACGCCCCCGAATGACCGAGGCCCTGCCCCGACATCAGCGCGAGCCCGACGCTGGCGGCCACGATGGCGATGCCTTCGTAGAGGGTGATGTAGACGACGCGGCGTTTGATACCTTGCATGCCGCCACTTTATGTTTGGCGTGCTGACATATAAAGTTATCTACTTTCAATCTGACTGATAGGTAAGACGGCATGGCTTGGTCGAGCGACAGCGTCGAAGTCTTTCTCGCGGTCATCGACAAAGGCTCGTTCTCGGCCGCCGCTCGGGCGCTGGGCCGCGTGCCTTCGGCGGTCAGCATGGCAATCGCCAACCTCGAAGCGGAACTCGATTTGCCGCTGTTCGACCGCGCCGGCCGCGAGCCGCGGCCCAATGCCGCCGCGCGCTCGCTGGAGCCGCAAGCGAGGTTGCTGGCAACGCAGTTGCGGCAGTTGCAGGTTCAAGCGCTTTCGCTGACACAGGGCCTGGAACATCGACTCACGCTCGCCATCGCGCCTGAGTTGCTGGCGGCACCGTGGAGCGCCGCGCTCGCCACACTGGCGCAAGAGCATCCCCTGCTCGAAGTCGAGGTGCTGGCGGCGCCGCAGGCCGATGCGCTCGACATGCTGCACACCGGTCGCGCGCAACTGGCGCTCGTGTTCGAGCGGCCGAGCCTGGACGGTCGCGAAGGCTTTCAGGAAGTGAGCAGCGAGACGATGGTCGCGGTCATCGCGCCAGCGCACCCCGTGCTCGCACAGGCCGCCGGCAAACTGCGTGAACAACACCTCATCACGACGCGGCAGATCGTCGTCGCTGGGCGTGATCTGGCGACGAGCGATCCGCGCTTCGTCTACGCGCGGGACACCTGGCGCACCGACAACGCGCTCGCGGCACTGAGCCTGATCGCGGCAGGCCTGGGTTGGGGCTGGTTGCCGCGCAACGTGGTGCTGCCGCACATAGCCGCTGGCGCACTGGTCGAAATTCCTTTTGAGAACCTCAGCAACGGACTCGACCTATGGGTCGACGTCGTGTGGTCGAAAGAGCGGCCGCTCGGGCTGGGCGCCAGCCGCTTCGTCGACCTGATGCGACGCCGCGGGTGAGCAGCGAGCGAAGTCGCTGTGGGTCAGGTCAGGGACCGTCCTTCTGGAAGCCATTGCTGCGCGGCGGTGTGTTGGACGGCGCTGGCGGCGGCGACGGCTGGAGCCCGACGCCCGGCAGCGGACGAAAGCCGGGCTGCGGCATCGGTTGGGGACGAAACCCCTGCTGCGGCGGGTTGAAGTTTCCGCCGGGTGGACGGTAGCCGGGAGGCTGACCGCCACCGGGCCCGCCGAAATTGGGATTGCCGGGGCGACCGGGGCCATAGCCGGGGCCGTAACCGGGACCATAGCCCGGGCCATAGCCACCTCCGCCACCGCCACCTGGAAACGGATTCGGCCGCCAGCCCGGTTCAGGCGGCCGTTCCGGTCGCCAACCCTGTACGGGCGGCGGTTGCCGATTGCCCCAGTAGCGACGGTCGCCGTACCAGGAGCGATCGCGGTAGTTATCGGCCCAGTAGTTGCCGATTGCGAAGCCGACGATCGGGATGCCGATGCTGGCGCCGTAGGTGGCCAACGGCACACGCTGGTCTTCGTAGGCGTAGTCGAGGCTTTGAGCTGCGACCCACCCACGCAGTTCGTCGGGCAACACGACGTCGCACCAGCCGTAGCCGTTGGTGCATCCGATGACGTCGAGCGGCTGGCCCGGACCGAGCCGTGCCACCGTCGGGTAGTCGCCCGAGGGACCGGCGCGCAAGTTGACGGGCCCGCGCGTGAAGGCCTGCTGTGCAGCGGCGGCGACCGGAAGAATCAGCGCGAGGGCGCCGATGCCGATCCATCGCTGAGCATTTGTCTTGTTCATGTTGAGTCCTTGTGCAAGGTCAGGGTAGGCCGCGGTCTGAAGCGTTGTCAATCGGCCTTAACCGCGTCTGTGCCGGCCTGGCCTTGTCGAACAACGCGGCATGAAGCGTCCGCGTGCACGCTCGTTGCGTTTGGAGCGCAAGCTTCATCTGCGCTTCACAAATTTGCTGAAAGTGAAGACTCGCAGAGTCGCCGATCGAACGCAGATTGCGACGCTTCCGATCAGGCGGCTTCGCGATAGAACGCATTGCGCAGCACGCGTCCGTGCAGCGGCGCCACTGCCCGCCCGATGGCGGCGATGTGGTCGGGCGTGGTGCCGCAACAACCACCAACGATGTTGACCAACCCTTCGGCGGCGAACTCGTGCAGCAGCCGCGATGTGACTTCGGGCGTCTCGTCGAAGCCGGTCTCACTCATTGGATTGGGCAGTCCGGCGTTGGGGTAGCAGCTGATGAAAGTGTCGCCCGCGACCTTGGCCAGCTCCTGGATGTACGGCCGCATCAGCGCCGCGCCGAGCGCGCAGTTGAGGCCGACGGCCAGCGGCTGTGCATGCCGGATGCTGTGCCAGAACGCGGTCACGGTCTGGCCGCTCAGGATGCGGCCCGATGCGTCGGTCACGGTGCCGCTGATGATCAGTGGCAGCCGCTCGCCGCTGTTGTCGAAATACTCCTCGACCGCGAACAGCGCGGCCTTGGCATTGAGCGTGTCGAAGATCGTCTCGACCAGGATGACGTCGGAGCCGCCTTCGACCAGTGCCTCGGTTTGCTCGTAGTAGGCCGCCCGCAGCGATTCGAAGTCGACGTTGCGCGCGCCCGGGTCGTTCACATCCGGGCTGATGCTCGCGGTCTTGGGCGTTGGGCCGAGCGCGCCGACCACGAAGCGTGGCTTGTCGGGCGTGCTGAATTTGTCGCAGGCTGCGCGAGCCAACCTGGCGGACTCGACGTTCATCTCGCGTGCCAGATGCGCCATCCTGTAGTCTTCCTGCGCGATGGTGGTGGCGCCGAAGGTATTGGTCTCGATCAGATCGGCACCGGCGGCCAGATAGCTTTCGTGGATGTCCTGAATGACATCGGGGCGGGTGAGCGAGAGCAGCTCGTTGTTGCCTTTGACGTCGCGCTCGAAGTCTTTAAAGCGATCGCCCCGGTACTGCGCTTCGTTGAGTTTGAAGCGCTGGATCATCGTGCCCATCGCGCCGTCGAGGATAGCTATGCGTTGGGCGAGGATGCCAGGCAACGCCTGGCCGCGGGTGTAGACGAGAGGCTTCATGCTTCCGATTGTAGAAACCGGGACTTCGGATGCCCGGCGAATAACCCCGAACGCCCGGAACTCAGACGGCCAGGAACTCCAGCAAGGACTTGTTGAATTCGGCAGCGTGCGAGAGGTTCACTCCGTGCGGGCCACCCTTGATCAAAGTGAGGTGACTGCCGGCGATCGCCTTGTGCGTGCGCGCACCGCTCACTTCGAACGGCACGATCGCATCGGCATCGCCGTGAATGACCAACGTGGGCACCTTGATCTTTTCCAGGTCGGCCCTGAAGTCCGTGCGACCGAAGGCGGCCACGCAATCCAGCGTTCCCTTGGGTGAGGCAAAAGCCGCGATGTTGCGCGCATACACCCGCTGGCTCTCGCTGACTTGCACCTTGTCGCCGGCCTTGAAGAAGTTTTCGGTGAAGGCGTCCAGGAAGGCGAGCCGGTCACTTTCGACACCGCCTTGAAATCCCGCAATCGTTGCGTCGTCCAGGCCGCCTTCAGGATTGTCCGTCGACTTGTAAAGGTACGGCGTCACAGCCGAAGCAAACACTGCCTTGGCAATTCTTGCGGTGCCGAACTTCGCGATGTAACGGGCAACTTCACCGCCGCCCATTGAAAAGCCGACCAGCGTTACGCCGTGCAGCTCGAGCTGCGTCAGCACGGCATCCAGGTCCGCCGCGAACGTGTCGTAGTCGTAGCCGGCCCACGGCTGCGAGGAGGTACCGAAGCCGCGTCGGTCGTAGGTGATGACGCGGTAGCCGGCCTTGATCAGCGCAGGCACCTGCGCCTCCCAGGAACGACCGCTCAACGGCCACCCATGAATCAAGACCACAGGCTTGCCGGCACCATAGTCCTCGTAGTGAAGTTCGACGGGGTGATGTGCCTCGGTGGCAACCTTGATCATCGGCATACATTTCTTCCTGTGGGGTGTTTGGACAAAGTGACGGTATCTCGCGCCACCTCCCTGCTTCTGCTGCCCCCTCGATGTCCCTAGCGTTTCAGGGCGAACTCCAGCACCGCGTTGAGCATCTGCCGGACTTGAGGCAGGACGCCGGCCGCTTCGTCGGGCAAGTAGTTGAACGGCAGCGTTTCCTGCATGTAGCTGGACTGGGTCATCTCGAGCTGCACCGCATGCACGCCCCCGGCCGGATCGCCATATTCGCGCGTGATGTAGCCGCCCTTGAAGCGACCGTTCAACACGCCCGCGTAGGACGGCGCTGACTGCGCAATGGCCAGCAGTGTCGATGCAAGCGCTTCGCTGCAGCTCGCTCCGTTGGCGGTGCCCAGATTCAGGTCGGGCAGCTTGCCCTCGAAGAAGCGCGGCAGTCGCGAGCGGATCGAATGCGCGTCCCACAAGACGACGGTGGCGTGCGCCGCCTTCAGTCGGGTTAGTTCAGCTTGCAACTGCCGGTGGTACGGATGCCAGACCGCATCGCGACGCGCGGCGATTTCGACGTCGTCGGGCACATCACCTGCGGTGTAGATCGGCGTGTCGTCGAAGGTATCGATCGGGCACAGGCCGGTCACGCTCTGGCCGGGATAGAGGCTGGCGCCATCGGGCGCGCGATTGAGGTCGATGACGTAGCGTGAATGGGTGGCGACGAGCACCGACGCGCCGAGTTCATCGGCGAAGTCGTAGAGCCGTTCGAGGTGCCAATCGGTATCGGGCACATGGCGCGCTTCTTCTGTCAGGCGACCTGCCAATGCCGGGGGAACGTAAGTGCCGACATGCGGCATGGAGATCAGCAGCGGGCGCGTGCCCTGGCGAAAGCGGAACGGGGGTTGGTCGGTGACGAAGGTCATGTGGTCGAAAGCAGTTGCGTGCGCGCAGCGACGAAGCCTGCTGCTGCACTGTCGTGAAGAAGGTGCCGGCCACCACTCGCGCGCTGCTCACCACCGACCCACACCGAATCGATGGCACTGGTGCGATGGCTTGCGAATACGTGCGACGAGAGCATGTCCTCCGCGTTCAATCCGGCAAGCGCTGGCTGCGCTGCATCGAGCACGACGAAGTCGGCGCGCTGACCGATCGCCAGACCGGCGCTGTGTCCCGGGACCCAGCGGCCGGCCGCCTGCGTGCCGCCCTGCACCGCAGCCAGCGTCATCGCGGTCGCAACGTGCGGTTGCGCGGTGTCGGCAGTCACGTTGCGCTGGCGCGTCGCGAGGCGCTGGCTGTATTCGAGCATCAGCAATTCTTCGGCGGCGTTGACGCAGATGTGGCTGTCGGAGCCGATGCCCCAGACGCCACCGGCCGCGCGCCACGCAGGCAGGTCGAAGATGCCGTCGCCGAGGTTGGCTTCGGTCGTCGGGCACAGCCCCGCGACGGCCCCGCTTCGAGCCGCACGCGCGTACTCGTCGGTGTCCATGTGCGTCGCATGCACGAGGCACCAACGCGCATTCACGTCAGCGTGATCGAGCAGCCAGGCGACTGGCCGTTGCCCGCTCCAGGCGATGCAGTCGTCGACCTCTTTGGTCTGCTCGGCGATGTGGATATGAATGGGCGCGGTGGCATCGATCGCGTCGAGTCCGGCAAGCGCTTGGCGCAAGCCTTCGGGCGGCACGGCGCGCAGCGAATGCGGCGCGAGGCCGAGCCGTGCGCCTTGCGCATCGCACAGTGGCTTGAGGCGTTCGAGCAGTCGCAGCATCGAGTCGGTCGAGCGGATGAAGCGTCGCTGGCCGTCGCCCGGTGCGGTGCCGCCGAAGCCGCTGGTTTGGTACAGCACGGGCAGCAAGGTGAGGCCGATGCCGGCGCGTTGCGCGGCACACATGAGGGCCAGCGCGAGCGTGGCGTCGTCGGCATACGGGCGGCCATCGGCGTCGTGGTGCACATAGTGAAACTCGCAGACCGACGTGTAGCCGGCCGCGATCATTTCGACGTAGAGGCCGAGCGCAATGGCTTCCATTTGCGCCGGGTCGAGCCGCAGCGCGAAACGGTACATCAAGGTGCGCCAGCTCCAGAAGCTGTCTCGCTGTCCGTCGACGCTCCGACCGCGGAATTCAGTAAGGCCGGCGATGGCGCGCTGAAAGGCATGCGAATGAAGGTTGACCATGCCGGGGATGAGCGGGCCGTTGGCGACCGAGTCACCCGCTACAGGCTTGGCGTCGTGCTCCACGTGCGCAATGTCACCGGCCGCATCCCATGTCAGACGGACGTTGCGTGTCCATCCTCCGGGGAGCAGGGCATCTGCGGCGAAAAGCGCATGGTTCACGTTCTGTTGCTTCCCAAAGCGATCTTCCCCTGCCGCACCACAGTCCTCACCGGCCGCTGACCGAACCAATAAGCCAGCTCGGCAGCATCCTGCAAGTCCCACAAAACGAAGTTCGCCGGCCGCCCGACCGCCAACGTGCCATGCGTTTCCTGCAGTCCCAACGCACGTGCCGCATGCACCGTCACGCCATCGATCGCCTCGGGAACGGTCAGCCGAAACAAGGTGCATGCCATGTTCACCATCAGCAGCAAACTCAGCACGGGCGAGGTGCCGGGGTTGTGATCGGTCGACACCGCCATCGGCACGCCGGCCGCACGCAACGCGGCGATCGGCGGCAGTTGCGTGTCGCGCAATGTATAGAACGCGCCGGGCAACAGCACGGCGACGGTGCCGGCCTCGCGCATGGCGTCGATGCCGGCTTGCGACAGGTGCTCGATGTGGTCGCACGACAGCGCGTCGTAGCGTGCGGCGAGCGCGGCGCCACCCATGTCGGAGAGTTGTTCGGCATGCAGCTTGATCGGCAAGCCGAGCGCTTGCGCCGCCTTGAAGACCTGCTCGGTTTCAGCCAGAGAAAACGCGATGCGCTCGCAGAAAACATCGACCGCATCGACGAGTCCTTCGGCTGCCAGCGCGGGCAGCATCTCGTTGCACACGAGGTCGATGTAGTCGCGACTGCCGTGCGGTCGGCCAGCGTATTCGGGCGGCAACGCATGCGCGCCGAGGAAGGTGGTGCGTACCGTCACGCCATGTGCTCGGGCCAGTCGCCGTGCCACACGCAACTGCTTGCGCTCATGTTCCAGCGCCAGGCCGTAGCCCGACTTGATCTCGATCGCGCAGACGCCTTCGGACAACAAGCTTTGCAATCGATGCGATGCGCTCGAGAACAGTTCGTCTTCGCTCGCCTCGCGTGTGGCGCGCACACTCGCGACGATGCCGCCGCCTGCCTTGGCGACCTCTTCGTAACTCGCGCCGGCCAGCCGCATCGCGAACTCGTTGGCGCGCTGGCCACCGTAGACCAGGTGCGTGTGGCAATCGACGAGGCCGGGCGTGACGAGCGCATCTCCACCCTCATGCGTCGGCAACCCCGAGAAGTCTTTCGGCATCGAATCAGGCGACCCAATCCAGCGAACGATGCCGTGCTCGACGACGATCGCTACGCTGGTTCCAGGCTGGAATGGCAACCGAAGATCGGTCCAGAGGCCGTCTGCGGAAGGATACGAGTCAAACGAAATCGTCATGGGTCACCGGAGACTTGCCGGCATGTTTTGCCGGCGAAGAGCCAGTGTAAGACTTCACTTCTCGGGCTGGATGTTCCGCTTCTTCATGACATCGGCCCAGCGCGTGTTTTCAGAGGTCAGAAGACGCTGGAAGTCTGCGGGTGAGCCACCCATGGGCTCGGCGTACAGGCTATGGAGGCGCTTGGCGACCTCTGGGTCTTTCAGCGCTTCGGTGAACGCGGAATTGATGCGCGCGACGATCGCCGTCGGCGTGCCTGCGGGTGCTACCAGTCCGTACCATGGGAGCACAACGGCGTCGGGGTAGCCTGCCTGGCCGACAGTCGGGACGTCGGGCAGCGACTCGAGCCGCTTGTCGGCACTGACAGCAAGCGCCTTCAACTTGCCGGACTTGAGAAAAGGCGCAGCCTGCGCCGAGGCCAAGAACATGAAATCGATCTGCCCGCTAAGCAGGTCAGGCACCGACTGGACCTGCCCTTTGTAGCCAATCATGACCATATCGAGATCCGCAACCGACATGAACACTTCGGTGCCCATGTGATTGGACGTTCCGGTTCCGTGGTTGGCGGTGTTGAGCTTTCCCGGACGAGACTTGGCGTAGGCAACGAACTCCTTCAGCGTGTTGACAGGAAGCGTTGCCGGCACCACGAGAAGGTTCGGTGAATTGGCCAGCAGAACAGCAGGCACGAAGTCCTTGGCCGCGAATTTGGTGTTGGTGTCGAGCAGCGGATTGATCGTCAGAAAAGGGGCTGCAACCATCAACGTATATCCATCGGGCGGGGCGCCTTTTACCGCCAGTGCCGCAATGTTGCCGCTGGCGCCCGGCTTGGCCTCGATCACGAATGGCTGACCCCAGGACGCAGCCACTTTCTCTGCCACGACTCTGGTGAGAACGTCCGGCACACCTCCGGCTGGGTAGGGAACAACGATGCGGATGGGCTTGGCGGGATACGCCTCTTGCGCAATGGACCCGAACGGAAGCACCGTGAAGCTCGCGATGACGAGCAGGTGCAGCAAGTTGGATTTCATGGTTCTTTCGTTTTCCATTGATAGACAAATCGATTCAGCGCTCCGGCATGTCTTTGGCCGAATAGCCGGGCAACACACTGGCATCGGCAGGGATCTCGGGCATGGTCGCGTTCCAAGCTTCCCAGTCCGCGCGCATCGCGTCGAGCAACAGCGGTTGATGGGTCGCGCGATTGGCGCGCTCGCGTTCGTCCTCGGCCAGATTGAAGAGATAGTCATGCCCGTCGACACGCAAGTATTTCCAATCCCCGTCGCGCAGCGCCCTTTGACCGCGATGCTTCATGCGCCAATGCATCCGCCTGCGAAACGGGGGCTCCGTGCCACGCAGCACCGCCAGCAGCGATACGCCGTCCAACGGGCAGGCTGGATCGATCGGCGTCTCTGCCTCGTCGATTGCACTACTCGCACTATTCGCACTACTCGCGCCACGGGGCAAGATGCCCGCCGCGTCCAGCATCGTGGCGGACCAGTCCATCGTCATGCATTGCTGAGCGCTTTGTCGGCCAGGTGCGATGACGGCTGGCCAATGCGCGATCCATGGCACGCGGATGCCACCTTCCGTCAGGTCGAGCTTGCCGCCAACAAGAGGCCAATTGTCTGAAAATCTCTCACCCCCGTTGTCGCTCGTGAAGACGATCAGCGTGTTGTCCAGCAGCCGCTTCTTTTTTAAAGCATCGACGATCCAGCCGATGCCCTCGTCCATGTGATGAATCATCTTGCGATACGCATGGATGTTGCCTCCGCCGTGATGAAAGAGGTTGGCGCGCAGCTCCTGGCTCATTGCCATGTCTTGGTCGTCTCGCGTCTCCCAAGGCCAGTGTGGCGCCGTGTAGTGGAGACTGAGGAAGAAGGGCGTCGCATCGGCCGCAGGCGCAGCACGCTCGATAAAGTCCACGGCCTTCCTGGAGAAAAGGTCGGTGAGGTAGCCGTCTTCTGTAACTGGTTCGCTGCTCTGCCAAAGGTCGTGGGTGCCGCCGGTGTCGCAATGGGTGAAGTAATCGACACCACCGGACATCGGCCCGAAGAACTCGTCATACCCGGACTTGAGAGGGCCGAAGGTTGGCGGATAGCCCAGGTGCCACTTGCCTACCAATGCAGTTCGATAGCCGGCAGCCCGCAATCGTGACGGGAGCGTCGGGCAGTCGGCTGGCAAGCCGAGCTCCGCGCTGCCGCGGCTCTTGCTGTTGATGGGCTCCTCTGCAGCGCCCCGGAGGTGGTACTGATACCGGACTGTCATCAACGCGAAGCGCGTCGGCGAGCACACGGGTGAGTTGGCGTATCCCTGGTCGAAGCGAATGCCCCGCTCGGCAAGAGCGTCGAGCACCGGCGAGACCGGCGCCCGGCCGCCGTAGCAACCCAGGTCGGCATATCCGAGGTCATCGGCGACAATGAAAATGATGTTCGGGCGGTCGGCTGGCGCAGTTTTCATCGTCGGGCATTCTTTTTTGCGCGACATTCGATGAAGGCTCCAGCGGGTCTATCGCCCGAGCCATTCTGTAGAGCGGTGCTGAACAACGTAAGGTCGCAATACAGCATCAAGATCACCTTCAGCGATCACGCCATGACACTTCAGCAACTGCGAGATTTTGTAGCCGTGGTCCAGCAGGGAAGCGTTCGCGCCGCGGCGCGCTCACTGCAGACTTCCCAGTCAGGCCTCACCAAGAGCCTGCAAAACCTCGAAAGTTCGTTGCAGGTCAGCCTGTTGCATCGCACCACGCGTGGCATCACGCTGACCCGCTACGCCGACGCGCTGTTCGTACGCGCGCAGGCGATCTTGCGTGAATGCGACCAGGCGGAGACGGCGATCCAACAATTGCGCGGCCTTGGTATGGGAAGCGTTGCATTCGGCGTTTCGACGGCGCCATAACTGCTGCTCGCACCGACGGTGCTCGCCGACTTTCGCAAACGCAATCCGGATGTGATGGTCCAACTGACCAGCGGCCTGTCGCACTCGCTTCTTCCGGCTGTGCGTGAAGGTCGCCTCGACTTTGCGATCGTGCCCTTGCCCGCAGACATCGAAACCGAAGATCTGGTGGTTACCAAGCTGTTCAAAAGCGAGCCCGTGGTAGTAGCTAGAAAAGACCATCCCATGGCACGGGCCAGGTCCATCCGCGAACTCGCCGAAAGCGAATGGCTCGTCCTCGGCTAGCCCGAATCCTTTGGCGCTCCAAAAGGCAGTGTCGTCGAGTTGTTTGCTGCGTGCGGCTTGGGCAGTCCGAGGATCGCTGTCACGAGCAATTCGATGTTCGATAGTTTGACGATTCTTTCGGAGACCGACCTCCTCGCGCCGCTGCCTCGCATGATCTTGACCGCCGGCATCATGGACGGCAAGTTGGTCGCCATTCCTCTCGCGGAGCAACTTCCCAGGTATGAAATCTGCCTGGTGCATCGACACAGCGTTCCGCTCACGCCGCTTGCCAGCACGTTGACCAGCATGTTCGTTTCATACGCGCGGCTGGTTGGCCCGGCGGGCTGACGCTTTTTCGAATTCCCTGAGCGGCACGATCGCCAAAGGTGATCGTGATGACGCCTTTCGGCATTCCGGCGTCGCCCCCAAATCCACAGAATCAATCGTCGTTACGCCGAGGAATCTCCTCTCGTGCAACGCCAGCCATTCAGTGGGAAATTTTCGACACGTCATGACAGATTGCAATTTGAGTCGGCAAACGATCCGGCAGCGCCAAAGAATGCAGCGTCGCGAGGACCGCGACGTACTCCGGCACGCGCTCAACCCGGTGCCGTTGTCATGGCGTGACCATATGCAATACTTTCTTCGCCGAGCCGCATGGATCAGCGCCACATTGCTGGTGGGATGGCTGTGCCTTCGCGGATAGGCATTGCAGCAATGAAGACCGCGGTACGAGCGAACGGGCGCTAAGACGGCGTCACTGCGCGCTCGGCTTCCATCGCACACCCACCAGCTTCGCGCTGCGGCTCAACGGCGCCAGCCGCCACTCGGTCCGGACATCGGCCCACCAGATGCCTTCGCCCTGATTCAACTTCTGCTCGCCGACCTGCCAGTGGCCGTCGAGGCTCATCAGCACGCCGTACTCGGCAGCGCCGAGAGTCAGGCCTTCTTCGAATACCCGCACATCGACGACCCAGGCAGACCGCCGCGTCATCACGTTGAAGTCGCTCGACGCACCGCCGATCAACGTGCAGTCGACATCGACATCGCCGCTGAACGCGAAGGGCTCGTGCGGCTCGTCGAGCCGGTGCACGACGCTGCCATCGGCGGAACGCAGGCGCATGCCTTCGCCGTCGAGCAGCACGATGGTGCGGTCCATGCCGGGGAATACCGAGAACGGTCCGCTCGCCGCGACGGTGCCGATGCTCACGCGCCAATCGAACGTGTTGAACTCGGCCCCCAGGGGCCAGGCCGCAATCTCTTGCGTGGTGCCACCGCCGTTTTTCCACGGGGTCGAGCGCAGTGCGTTGCGAGCGAAACGTTGCAGGGTCATCTCAGCAGTCCACCTTGGCGAAGTCGTTGTTCGAAATAGCGCAGCACCAGCGTGACAGCACCGGTCAGCACGAAGTACACGAGCGCTATCGCAAGGTACACCTCCAGCGAGCGGTACGACACGCTGATGATTTTCTGCCCTTCATGCATCACGTCGTGAATGGTGAGCAAGGACACGAGCGCCGAATTCTTGATCAGCGCGATGAACTCGTTGCCCAGTGGCGGGATCATGCGCACGATAGCTTGCGGCAGGATCACCTGTCGCATCGCGACAGCCGGCGTCATGCCCAGCGATTCAGCCGCCAGGGTCTGGCCACGGTCGATCGACTGGATGGCGCCCCGCACGATCTCCGACACGTACGCGCCCGAGTACACGCCCGAGTACACGCCCATGCCGAGCACGCCGCACAAGAAGGCCGGCAGCAGGATGCCGAAGTGCGGCAGCCCGAAGAAGAGGATGAAGAGCTGCACCAGCAACGGCGTGCCGCGAATGACCGCGACGTAAGCCGTGCAAACCGAATAGAGCCAGCGGCGCTTCGGATTCAGCCGGCCGATGCCAACCAGGAGGCCGAGCACGCAGCCGAGCAGCAGCGCGCACGCCGTGAGCTCGACCGTGACGAGCGCGCGCTGCAAAAGGGCAGACCAGCCTTGCCAGACGGGGGAGAAATCAAGATCCATGGGGCCTGTCAGCCGGCATCACTTCGCCGTGTTGCTGAACCACTTCTTCACGATGGCCGCGTACGTGCCATCCGCCTTCATCTTCTCGATCGCGCCGTTCACCGCCTTCGTCAGTTCAGGCGTGTCCTTGCGGATCGCCATGCCGTACTCCTCTGTCGTGAGTTGCTCGTCGAGCACCTTCAGGCCCGATCGCATGCGCACGTATTGGTAGGCGGCGGGCTTGCCCGTGACGGCAGCGTCGCTGCGGCCGATGTCGACCAGGTTGAACATCTCCTGGTTTTTCTCGACCTCCATCAGCTGCACTTGCGGGTACTTCTCCTTCACGTACGTGACCGATTTGGTACCAACCTGCACGCTGACCTTCTTGCCGTTCAAGTCGGCGGGCGACTTGATGCTGGTGTTGTCGGCCTTGACCATCGCGACGAGGCCGCCCGCGTAGTAGGGCACGGTGAAGTCGACGACCTTCTTGCGCTCGTCGGTGATGTAGATGGCCGACACCGCCATGTCGAAGCGCTTGGAGATCAAACCGGGGATGAGCCCCTTGAAGTCGATGTCGGTCCACTCGATCTTCTTGCCCAGCGTCTTGCCGATGGCCTCGACCAGTTCGATGTCGAAGCCGGTGCGTTTGCCGTTGTCGACGAACTCCATCGGCGGAAAGGTGGCGTCCGTGCCGACGGTGATGGTGTAGAGCTGGCCCCGGAAATCTGAACAATCCGATAAGTGTGGAAACTGCTGCTGCTGGCGAGGACCTCGCCTGTGAAGACTGGAGCAAAGATGAGCAGAAGACCCCGCCGCACGCACTCAGCGGCATT
>NZ_JASJXB010000013.1:0-141344 GCF_035018885.1 Variovorax sp. LG9.2
CCAAAGCACCTGAACATCAAGCTCAGCCGTGCCAAGCTCGAAAGCCTGGTCGATGAGCTGATCGAACGCACCATCGCACCGTGCCGCCTTGCCATCAAGGACGCCGGCATCAGCGTGAGCGACATCAACGACGTGATTCTGGTCGGCGGCATGACCCGCATGCCGAAGGTGCAGGAGAAGGTCAAGGAGTTCTTCGGCAAGGAGCCGCGCAAGGACGTGAACCCCGATGAAGCCGTGGCCGTCGGCGCCGCCATTCAGGGCCAGGTGCTGTCCGGCGACCGCAAGGACGTGCTGCTGCTCGACGTGACCCCGCTGTCGCTCGGCATCGAAACCATGGGCGGTGTCATGACCAAGATGATCGTGAAGAACACGACCATCCCAACCAAGTTTGCGCAGACCTTCTCCACGGCAGAAGACAACCAGCCGGCAGTGACCATCAAGGTGTTCCAGGGCGAACGCGAGATCGCTTCGGGCAACAAGGCGCTGGGCGAGTTCAACCTCGAAGGCATCCCGTCCGCCGCACGCGGCACGCCGCAGATCGAGGTGAGCTTCGACATCGACGCCAACGGCATCCTGCATGTCGGCGCCAAGGACAAGGGCACCGGCAAGGAAAACAAGATCACCATCAAGGCGAACTCGGGCTTGAGCGAAGACGAGATCCAGAAGATGGTGAAGGACGCCGAGCTCAATGCGGCCGACGACAAGAAAAAGCTGGAGATCGTTCAGGCCCGCAACCAGGGCGAAGCGATGGCGCACAGCGTGAAGAAGTCGCTGGCCGAGCATGGCGACAAGCTCGAAGCCGGCGAAAAGGAATCGATCGAAGCTGCGATCAAGGACGTCGAAGAAGCGCTCAAGGGCGAAGACAAGACGTTGATCGAAGAGAAGACCAACACGCTGATGACCGTGAGCCAGAAGCTCGGTGAAAAGATGTACGCCGATGCGCAAGCCGCAGCCGGTGCTGCCGGCGGCGCAGCGGCTGGCCCGCAAGCGGCAAGCGCGCCGGCCGACGACAACGTCGTCGACGCCGAAGTCAAGGAAGTGAAGAAGGGCTGATCTTGTTGCCCTGATCTGCGCGGAAACCGGGCTGGATCACCTTTGCGGGTGGTCCAGCCTTTTCCGCTTCAAGCCGCCTGCACCGACCGAACCCGCGAACCCTGCGAACTCCGCCCATGGCCACCAAACGCGACTACTACGAAACCCTCGGCGTTCCCAAGAATGCCAGCGAGGAAGAAATCAAGAAGTCTTATCGCAAGCTTGCGATGAAGCACCACCCTGACCGAAATCACGGCGACACCACCAAGGCCGCCGAGGACAAGTTCAAGGAGGTCAAGGAAGCCTACGAAATGCTGTCGGACAGCCAGAAGCGCGCGGCCTACGACCAGCATGGTTTTGCCGGCGTCGACCCCAACATGCGCGGCGGTCCCGGCGCAGAAGGCTTCGGCGGCTTCGCAGAGGCCTTTGGCGACATCTTTGGCGACGTCTTCGGTGGTGCGCGTGGGCGCACCAGTGGCGGGCGCCAGGTATTCCGCGGCGGTGACTTGAGCTACGCCATGGAAGTCACTCTCGAAGAAGCAGCCGAAGGCAAGGAAGCCCAGATCCGCATCCCGAGCTGGGACGAGTGCGGCACTTGCCATGGCAGCGGCGCCAAGGCCGGCACCAAGCCGATCGTGTGCACAACCTGCCATGGAGCAGGCGCGGTGCAGATGCGGCAAGGCTTTTTCAGCGTGCAGCAAACCTGCCCGACCTGCCACGGCACGGGCAAGCTCATCCCGGAACCCTGTGCGGTGTGCCATGGCCAGGGCAAGATCAAGAACAACAAGACGCTCGAGGTCAAGATCCCTTCAGGGATCGATGACGGCATGCGCATCCGCAGTACCGGCAACGGCGAACCCGGCACCAACGGCGGTCCGCCAGGTGACCTGTACATCGAGATCCGCTTGAAGAAGCACGAGCTCTTCGAACGCGATGGCGATGACCTGCATTGCGTCGTGCCCGTTGCGGTGACCACGGCAGCGCTCGGCGGCGAGATCAAGGTGCCGACCTTGAAGGGTGCAGCCGCCATCGACATCCCCGACGGCACGCAAAGCGGCAAGCAGTTTCGGCTGCGCGGCAAGGGCATCAAGGGCGTGCGTTCCAGTTACCCGGGGGACTTGTACTGCCATGTGCGTGTCGAGACGCCGGTCAAGCTCACCGAGCACCAGCGCAAGTTGCTCAAGGAGCTCGACGAGTCGCTCAAAAACGGAGGCGACAAGCACAGCCCGACAGACAAGGGCTGGATCGACAAGGCAAAGGAGTTCTTTAGTTAATCGAGCGGAAGCAAGCGGCCCCAGAGGCCGCTTTTTTTATGTGCTCATAGCAAACTAGGCTGTCTCGTTTCAGAGACGCTCTCCTGCGCCAACGAGGAACTTTTCACAACACAGTACCTTCTTAAAAAGGGTGTCTGCGAAGGCCGCCTACTGCAGGCGCGCTCTTTGCTTTAAGCTAATTGAACGGATTTGGCGACGAAGTTTTTTCTGCGCAGCCCCGCATTTCGGACCACCGGTAGCCCGATTGACGCGTTATGTGCAGTACGGTAAGTCCGTGCAGTGTTTTCGCTCACTCGATGGAGGTGTTCTATGGATGTGATCAGCAGTTATGCCGCCCGCTACGAACGCACACGCGAGGAAGTCCTTTCGCTATCGGACTACCTCGACATATGCAAACGCGAGCCTGTTGCGTATGCCACCGCCGCAGAGCGGATGCTCAAGGCGATCGGCGAGCCCGAGATGGTCGACACGCGAAATGACTCGCGTCTGTCGCGGATCTTTGCCAACAAGGTTCTGAAGATATACCCGGCTTTCAAAGAGTTCTACGGCATGGAGGAGGCCATCGAGCAGGTGGTGTCGTACTTCCGCCATGCCGCACAAGGGCTCGAAGAAAAGAAGCAGATCCTGTACCTGCTCGGCCCCGTTGGCGGCGGCAAGAGTTCCATCGCAGAGCGGCTCAAGCAGCTCATGGAGCACGTGCCGTTCTATGCCATTCAAGGCTCGCCAGTCAACGAGACCCCGCTCGGCCTTTTCGATGCAGCCGAAGACGGCGAGATCCTCGAAAAAGAATACGGCATTCCGCGCCGCTACCTGAACCGCATCCTGTCGCCATGGGCTGTGAAGCGCCTCGAAGAATTCGGTGGCGACATCCGTAAGTTCAAGGTGGTCAAGCGGTACCCATCGGTGCTGAGGCAAGTGGCTGTTGCCAAGACCGAGCCAGGCGACGAAAACAACCAGGACATCTCGTCATTGGTGGGCAAGGTAGACATCCGCAAGCTCGAAACATTCGCGCAGGACGACACCGATGCGTACGCGTATTCAGGCGGCCTGTGCCTGGCCAACCAGGGCCTGCTCGAGTTCGTGGAAATGTTCAAGGCGCCCATCAAGGTGCTGCATCCGCTGCTCACCGCGACGCAAGAAGGCAACTTCAAGGGCACTGAAGGTTTCGGCGCTATTCCGTTCGACGGCATCGTGCTGGCGCACAGCAACGAGAGCGAGTGGAAGGCCTTCCGCAACAACAAGAACAACGAGGCTTTTCTCGACCGGATCTACATCGTCAAGGTGCCCTACTGCCTGCGCGCCTCCGAAGAAATCAAGATCTACGAAAAGCTCGTGCGCAACTCGTCGCTGGCTGCGGCGCCCTGCGCGCCCGGCACGCTTCGAATGATGGCGCAGCTGTCGGTGCTCACGCGCTTGAAAGAGCCCGAGAACTCCAGCATCTTCAGCAAGATGCAGATCTACGACGGCGACAACCTGAAGGACACCGATCCCAAGGCCAAGTCGTTGCAGGAGTACCGCGACTACGCCGGCGTCGACGAAGGCATGAGTGGCGTGTCGACACGTTTCGCCTTCAAGATCATCTCCAAGGTCTTCAATTTCGACAGCACCGAAGTCGCGGCCAACCCGGTGCACTTGATGTATGTGCTGGAGCAACAGATCGAGCGCGAACAGTTCGCACCCGAGGTCGAGCAAAAGTACATCAGCTATATCAAGGAGCTGTTGGCACCGCGCTATGCCGAGTTCATCGGCAAGGAAATCCAGACGGCGTACCTCGAGAGCTACAGCGAGTACGGGCAAAACATCTTCGACCGCTACGTGACTTACGCCGACTACTGGATTCAGGACCAGGAGTACCGCGACGTCGACACGGGCGAAGTGTTCGATCGTGCGTCGCTCAACGGCGAGCTCGAGAAGAT
Source organism: Variovorax sp. LG9.2 (assembly GCF_035018885.1). Classification (NCBI taxonomy): domain Bacteria; kingdom Pseudomonadati; phylum Pseudomonadota; class Betaproteobacteria; order Burkholderiales; family Comamonadaceae; genus Variovorax; species Variovorax sp. LG9.2. The sequence continues at coordinate 4,223 of NZ_JASJXB010000013.1, forward strand.
CGAGCGGCCGGCCGGCATCGGCAACCCGAAAGATTTCCGCAACGAGATCGTCAACTTCGTGCTGCGTGCACGGGCCGGCAATGCAGGGCGCAATCCGGCATGGACCAGCTATGAAAAGCTGCGCGCGGTCATCGAGAAGAAGATGTTCTCCAACACCGAAGAACTCTTGCCCGTTATCAGCTTCAACACCAAGAGCAGTGCAGACGAGCAGAAGAAGCACGAGGACTTCGTCGATCGCATGGTGGCCAAGGGATACACCGCGAAGCAGGTCCGGCTGCTGTGCGAATGGTATTTAAGGGTACGCAAGAGTTCCTAGAGTCCCCGATTTCACCGCACAAGGAGTTGCGAAACAGTGGCCATCCTGCAGCAGATCATCGATCGGCGTTTGTCGGGAAAGAACAAGTCGATCGGCAATCGCGAGCGCTTCCTTCGGCGTTATCGCGGGCAAATCCAGGAGGCCGTGCGCAAGGCGGTCAGTGGCCGAAACATCCGCGATCTTGCGCAGGGTGAAGACGTCACCCTGCCGCGTCGCGACGTGTCCGAGCCGGCCTTCGGGCATGCGCCAGGCGGCAACCGCGAATACGTACACCCCGGCAATCAGGAGTACCTGAAGGGTGATCGCATCAAGCGGCCGCCGGGCCAATCGGGCGGCGGCAGTGGGAGCGGTGAAGCGGGCGACGGCGGCGAAGGCGAAGACGACTTCGTGTTCCGCCTTACCCGCGAAGAATTCATGCACGCATTCTTCGAAGACCTGGCGTTGCCGCACCTGATCCGAACGCAAATTGCCGAAGTGCCGGAGTGGAAGAGCCATCGCGCCGGCTTTACCAGCGACGGCTCACCGACCAACCTGCATGTCGTGCGCTCCATGCGCGGCGCCCTCGCCCGCCGCATCGCGCTCGGTGGCGAGCCACGCAAAGAGTTGCGCCGGCTCGAAGCGCACTTGTTGGCGTTGCGGGCGCATCCGCACGCGGTACCGTCCCTGGTGCAAAAAGAGATCGAAGAAACCGAAGCGCAAATCGAAGAGCTGCGCCGTACCGCGCGTCATGTGCCGTACATCGACCCGATCGACCTGCGTTACCGCAATCGCGTAAAGACGCCGGTGCCGAGTGCCAAAGCGGTCATGTTTTGTTTGATGGACGTTTCGGGCTCGATGGACGAATCGCGCAAGGACATGTCCAAGCGCTTCTTCATGCTGCTCTATTTGTTCCTGACCCGGCATTACGAAAAGATTGATCTGGTCTTTTTGCGGCATCACACGCAGGCCGAAGAAGTGTCCGAGGACGAGTTCTTTCATGCGACCGAAACGGGCGGTACGGTCGTATCGAGCGCTTTGGTGCTGATGGACGAAATCATTCGGGCGCGCTACCCGAGCGGCGAGTGGAATATCTATGGCGCGCAGGCAAGCGATGGCGACAACTGGCATCAGGACAGTGGGCGCTGCCGCCAATTGCTCGACGAAAAGATCTTGCCGATGGTGCGCTACTACGCCTACGTGCAAGTGGCACAGGCCGAGCAGAACCTGTGGCAGGAGTACACGCAGCTGCAAGGCATGCGGCCCAACTTCGCGATGCGCAAAGTGGCTGACGCGCAAGACATCTATCCCGTCTTTCGCGAACTGTTCAAGAAGGAAGGAATCGCCAGATGACCGACCTGCTGATCGAGCCCAACCTCGAACGCGCGGACCAGCCGCTGCCGAGCCCTTCTGACTGGACCTTCGAGCTCATCGAGCTCTATCACACCGAGATCGCGCGCACGGCGCGAGGCTACGGGCTCGACGTGTACCCCAACCAGCTCGAGGTGATCAGTTCAGAGCAGATGATGGACGCCTACTCCAGCGTCGGCATGCCGATGCTCTACCGGCACTGGTCGTACGGCAAGCAGTTCATCCTCACCGAGAAGAACTACCGCCGCGGCCACATGGGGCTGGCGTACGAAATCGTCATCAACTCCGACCCGTGCATTGCCTATCTCATGGAAGAGAACACCATGGCGATGCAAGCCCTGGTGATCGCGCACGCGGCATATGGACACAACAGCTTCTTCAAGGGCAACTACCTCTTCCGGATGTGGACCGACGCGTCGTCCATCATCGACTACCTTGTCTACGCGCGGCACTACATCGCCGAATGCGAGCAGCGTCATGGCGTCGACTCGGTCGAAGAGCTGCTCGACTCTTGCCATGCGCTGATGAACTACGGTGTGGATCGTTATCGCCGCCCGCAGCGCCGTTCGCTCGCGCAAGAGAGCCTGCAGCGCGCCGAGCGCGAGCAGCACATGCAGCAGCAGATCAACGACCTGTGGCGCACGCTGCCGCGCCGTGAAGGCCAGGCCGCGGAGGCGGCGGCCGCCAAGCGCTTCCCGGACGAGCCGCAAGAAAATCTGCTGTACTTCATCGAGAAAAACGCGGCGCTGCTGGAACCATGGCAACGCGAGGTCGTGCGCATCGTTCGCAAGGTTGCGCAGTATTTCTATCCGCAGCGTCAGACCCAGGTGATGAACGAGGGCTGGGCCACCTTCTGGCACTACACCCTGCTCAACACCATGTACGACCGCGGCTTGCTGGCCGACGGGTTCATGATCGAGTGGCTGAGTTCGCACACCGGCGTGATCTACCAACCGCCGGTCGGACACCGTGCGTACAGCGGGATCAACCCGTATGCACTCGGCTTCGCGATGTTTACAGACCTGCGGCGCATCTGCGAGAAGCCGACCGAAGAAGACCGTCGCTGGTTCCCCGACATCGCGGGCAGCGACTGGGTCAAGACGCTCGACTATGCGATGCGCAACTTCAAGGACGAGAGCTTCATCGGCCAGTTCTTGAGCCCGAAGGTGATGCGCGACTTTCGTCTCTTCGCGATTCGCGATCATGAGAAAGACAGCGAGCTCGAGGTCGCCGCGATCCACGACGACAGCGGCTACCAAGCGCTGCGTGAGTCGTTGGCGCGGCAGTACGACATCAGCTGCCGCGAGCCGGACATCCAGGTCTGGAACGTGAACACCCGCGGCGACCGGTCACTGACCCTGCGCCACACGCAGCGCAATGGCTTGCCGCTGAACGACGGAGCCGAAGAAGTGCTCAAGCACGTCGCGCGGCTGTGGGGTTTCGACGTCCAGTTGGAGAGCGTCGACGGCCAGGGCAAAGTGAGCCGCAGCTGGAAAGCCGTCGCGCCTCGCCAGACCTGAAAAGAAGCCCGCAGGCGGACCGCTCAGTTCGCCATCGTCGGGTTGCGCTTCTCTTCCATCAGACGTTGTTGCTGAAGCACCGCTGTACAGGCCGGGTGCGCGCTGTGCTCGGCCTTCGCACATTGCGCTGCCATGCACCTCGATGCTGCAAAAAAACCCAGGCCGGTGCACTGCGCCTTAGGGTCGGTTGCCGCGGTTGCGGTGGCTGCCCGACTGCCCGGCGCTGTCAATGACACGGACGCCTTGGCTGGTGTGCGGGTCGCCGCGGGCGCAACCGCTGTGGCTGGCGGCGTCGTGGTCACTGCTGATCTGGATGTTGCGCGGTTGCCCGAAGCGGCACCGACAGCGGAGGTCGGAGGTACGACCTGAGCGGAAGGAGTTGCGGTCGTTGGCTCCGTCTGAGTCAAGGGGTTGAACGGAGACAACGGAGACAACGGAGTCATCGGAGCCAGCGGCACAACCGGCGCAGTCGCTACCGCAACCTCTGGTTCTCCGCCCACGCCCGAATGCCCGAACGCGTAGATGTACAACCCACCCGCACCGGCGACCAGCCAGCCGGCGGCGCCGATGACGAGCGCGATCGCGAAGGCCGCCACGCTGACCCACAGGCCCTTGCGTCCTTCGACGGTGCGTCGCGGACCGCTCGACAGTGGAGGTGTCTGCGACGCTGATGCGTTGGCTGAGGTGGCGGAGGTGGCGGAGGCGGCCGGCGTGGCTGATATCGCACCGGTCGCTGCAACAAACCCGGAAGCCCGAGGCAGCGCAGTGTCGGCGCGAATGTCAGGCTCCCTAAGGAACGTGCCGCGATGCGCAGCGTGCGGCATATGCGGCAATATTTCAGTCGCCGCAAAAACCGTCGGCAGCGATTCGATGCACTCGATGCAGAATTTCGCGACCGAACGGTTTTCAGTCCCGCATGCGGGACAGGTCACGCCCATTCAGTGCGCCACCTGGCAGATGCGCGGAGTTTCGATAAAAACACCGCCGCTTTGGGCGGACGACAGGTTCTTCTCAGCAGACAACACCAACGCTGCCTGATGCGCCGAGCGGCTGGCGGTCTTGACGTGCGAGATCAGTACCCGCCACTCCTGGGTGAGCTGATCGGACGAATCGTCTTCGGGTGAGCGCAGCAGCGTCTGGCCGGCGTCGACCAAATTTGCAGCGGCTGTCAGGCAGATGGTCAGTGCTTGCTGGGCGGCAGTGGATGCCGGGCGGAGCGCGTCGGGCCCACCGTCTACACGTGCCAATACTTCTTCGATGGCGATCAGGGCGCGTTCGAGCAATGCACGGTCGGATAGGGTTGTCATCAATTTGTCCCGGAATGTTTCCGAATTCAAACTCGATGGTGCCAGCCCTCTCTCAAAACGCATGTGCACTTTGCCACAAGCAGATACAAAAGTTTCTAAATGTGTCGACGGTTCGATCGCTCAACTGTTCAGCCGGACCAACGCCTCGATCGCCAAGGGATACCCTTTCACGCCCAGCCCCACGATGATCCCGCGGGCGGCCGGTGAAATATAGGAGTGATGGCGAAATTCCTCGCGCGCATGCACGTTCGAAATATGCAGCTCGATCAAGGTCACGTTCGCGCCCTTGATGGCATCGTGCAGCGCGATCGATGTGTGCGTGTAAGCACCCGGATTCATCACCACGCCGATCATGTCGCCAGCAGAAATCTCGCGGCCGGCCTCGTGAATCCAGTCGATCAGCTGGCCCTCGTGATTGGACTGGCGGCACTCGACCGCCACGCCGAGCTTGTCGCCCGTTTCCTTGCACATGCGCTCGACATCGGCGAGCGTTTCATAGCCATATTGCGCGGGCTCTCGCGTGCCCAGCAAGTTGAGATTGGGGCCGTTCAAAACGAGGATTTTTTTCATGGGATGCAGCTCCGGTCGCGGGCATCTTATAGTGACCGGCTGCCTCATCGCATCCGCACGAATTCCTTCCTCAATCTCGATCACTTCTCTTCTTCTGACATGAAAACCAAAGCCGCCGTCGCCTGGAAATCCGGAGCCCCGCTCACCATCGAAACCGTCGACCTCGACGGCCCGAAATTCGGCGAAGTGCTGGTCGAGATCAAGGCCACCGGCATCTGCCACACCGACTACTACACGCTGTCGGGTGCCGACCCGGAAGGCATCTTCCCGGCAATCCTCGGCCATGAAGGCGCGGGCATCGTGGTCGACGTCGGCCCCGGCGTGACCACGCTCAAAAAGGGTGATCACGTCATCCCGCTCTACACGCCCGAGTGCCGCCACTGCAAGTTCTGCCTGTCGCGCAAGACCAACCTGTGCCAGCAGATCCGCACCACGCAGGGCAAGGGCCTGATGCCCGATGCGACGAGCCGCTTCAGCATGGACGGCAAGCCGATCTTTCACTACATGGGCACCTCGACCTTCAGCAACTACACGGTCGTGCCTGAGATTTCGTTGGCGAAGATCCGCGAAGACGCGCCGTTCGACAAGGTCTGCTACATCGGCTGCGGCGTGACCACCGGCATCGGCGCGGTGATCTTCACGGCCAAGGTGGAAGCTGGCGCCAATGTCGTCGTGTTCGGCTTGGGCGGCATCGGCCTGAACGTGATTCAGGGCGCAAGGATGGTGGGCGCCGACAAGATCATCGGCGTCGACCTGAACCCGGAGCGCGAGGCGATGGCTCGCAAGTTCGGCATGACTCACTTTCTGAACCCGAAAGACGTCGAAGCGGCCGGCGGCAACATCGTCGACGCCATCGTTCAGCTGACCGACGGCGGCGCGGACTACAGCTTCGAGTGCATCGGCAACACCAAGGTGATGCGTCAGGCGCTCGAGTGCACGCACAAAGGCTGGGGTCGCAGCATCATCATCGGCGTGGCCGAAGCGGGCGCCGAGATCAGCACGCGGCCGTTCCAGCTGGTCACCGGGCGCAAGTGGGAAGGCTCTGCCTTCGGCGGCGCGCGTGGACGGACAGACGTGCCGAAGATCGTCGACTGGTACATGGAGAACAAGATCAACATCGATGACCTGATCACTCACACCATGCCGCTCGAAGACATCAACAAGGGCTTCGAGTTGATGAAGAGCGGGGAGTCGATTCGGGGTGTGGTTCTGTACTAGCTCACCCATGTGTCCGCTTGGAAAGACAACTGGCACCCCGCCGCGACAAAAACGGAAATAACCCTGTGGCCCGACCCATGCATCCGTTGAAGCACATCGAGGCCGGAGTACTCGACATCGCCTACTTCGAAACCGGCCCTGCCGACGGACCGCCGGTGTTCCTGATGCACGGCTTTCCGTACGACATTCACACTTACGCCGAGGTCGCACCGTTGCTGGCCGACGCAGGTTGCCGCGTGATCGTTCCGTACCTGCGCGGCTACGGCGCCACGCGTTTTCTCGATGCGGCGACACCGCGATCGGGTGAGCAAGCCGCGTTAGGCGCCGACCTGCTGGCGCTGATGAACGCGTTGCACGTTCCACGCGCCGTGCTCGCTGGCTACGACTGGGGCGGCCGCGCTGCGTGCGTCGTCGCGGCGCTGTGGCCTGAGCGTTGCGCCGGCCTCGTCTCCTTCAACAGCTACAACATCCAGAACATTGCCAAAGGCATGGAGCCTGAGAAAGCGGAGAACGAACATCGGTATTGGTACCAGTACTACTTTCACAACGAGCGCGGTCGTGCCGGGCTTGAAAAAGACCGCCGCGGCATCACGCGGCTGTTGTGGAAGCTCTGGTCGCCGACCTGGACCTTCGACGATGCGACCTTCGAGCGCAGCGCGGCCGCGTTCGACCATCCTGATTTCATCGACGTCGTGGTCCACTCGTATCGGCATCGCTTCGGCCTGGTGCCGGGCGATCCGGCTTACGACTACATCGAACGCCAACTCGCAGCGCAGCCTCCGATCGCGGTGCCGACCATCACCTTCGACGGCATCGACGATGGCGTGCGTGAGCCCGCCGATGCCTCGGCGCACGCCGCCAAATTTACCGGGCAGCGCTCACACCGCTTGGTGCCGGGCGTCGGCCACAACATGCCGCAAGAAGTGCCGCGCTTATTCGCCGATGCGGTACTCGAACTGACGCCCAACCTCCATTCATGAACGACTCGACCCACTCTGCTTCAGCGCTGCGCAACCTGTCCGAACACCGCTGCTTCGGCGGCACACAGCGCTTCTATGAACACGCATCGACAGAAATCGGCTTGGCGATGCGTTTCTCGATCTTCCTGCCGCCGCATTCGAACCACGGCAAGGTGCCCGCGGTGATGTACCTCGCCGGCCTCACCTGCAATGAAGAAACATTCATGGTCAAGGCCGGCGCGCAGCGCATGGCAGCCGAACTCGGCATCGCATTGATCGCGCCCGACACCAGCCCGCGTGGCGCCAACGTCGAAGGTGATAGTGCAAGCTGGGACTTCGGCGTGGGCGCCGGCTTCTATCTCGATGCAACCGAAGCACCTTGGTCGACGCACTGGCGCATGGAGAGCTACCTCATCAACGAGCTGCTTCCACTCATCACCCTGACGCAGCCGATCGACGGCGAGCGCATCGGCATCTTCGGCCACTCGATGGGCGGCCATGGCGCACTCACGCTGGCATTGCGGCATCCGGGCGTGTTCAAGTCGCTGTCGGCGCTGGCACCGATCTGCGCGCCGAGCCGTTGCCCATGGGGCGAAAAGGCTTTCACAGGCTATCTCGGCAGCAGCCGCGAGACATGGTCTTCGCACGACGCTACCGAGCTGATGGAAGCGTTGGCCGGCGCAAAAGAGAAAGCGCCGTACCCGGACGGCATCCTGATCGACCAGGGCCTGGCAGACAAATTCCTGACTGATCAATTGCATCCGCACCTGTTCGAAGCCGCATGCGCCGATGCCGGGCAGCCGCTCGACCTGCGCCGCCACGAAGGCTACGACCATGGCTACTACTTCATTCAAAGCTTCATCGAAGACCACCTCGCGCACCACGCACGCAGCTTGCGGGCCTGAGCCGATTTGCTCTGACGTCACCCATGTCCACCTCAGAGACACCCACGCTCCGTCTTCGACCGCGCGACTACGCACCGGGTGAAAACGCAGTGCTCGCCGGCATCTGGCGGCGCGCGTGGATCTCGGCACAGCGTGGCGAAAAGACGGTGGCGCCGATCGGGCTTTGGCTGTCTCGCGTACAGGCCGAGTTCGTGCCGCCGGCCGATGTGCTGCTCGCCGAGCGCGACGAACAGATCATCGGCTTCATGATGGTGCTTACGCAGCGCAACTATGTGGCGCAACTGTTCATCGAGCCGCACCTGCAACGCGAAGGGCTGGGCCAGTCGCTGCTCGGTGAAGCATGCGTGCGCATGCCGACAGGCTGGAGGCTGCACGTCGCCACGGCCAACATTGCGGCGCAACGTTTCTACGAGCGCTACGGACTGGAGCGCGGCGTGGTCGACCGGCATCCGTCCAACGGCCGCGAGCGCGTGGTCTACCACTGGGCACCGCGCACTGGGCGCTCGATGAACCGGCCATGAACAGACCATGAGCGGTCTCGCCGAAAGCCTGCCCGAAGTGTTCGAAAAGCCCGGCCGCATCCAGGCGCGCCGTATGTTGCGCTGGGGGAGGCTCGGATGGGAGGCGGTCGTACGATCGGGCAAGCCATCCCGCATGAAATCAGCGCAGCCCCCGCCAAAGAAAAAGAAAGCACCCGCCCGTTGATCGACGCCCAACACCCTCACGTCCTGCCGATCTCGGAGTTGCCCGAGCGCGAGCAGATCGCGCTACTGGCGCCCTTCGACGGACTCGACCTGCAAGACATCGTGGTGGTCGGAACGGTCGACGATGCGGCCCGCGCAGCAGCAGATTTGCTGGCCGCGCGCATCGTCGGATTCGATACAGAATCCAAGCCCACCTTCGCCAAGAACGAAGTCAACACCGGCCCCCACCTCGTCCAGTTCTCGACGATGACGACCGCCTATCTGTTCCAGTTGCATCGCACCGATTGCATCCCGACCATACAGATGCTCATCGACTCAACGGCATTGCTGAAGGTCGGGTTCGGCCTGTCGACCGATCTCACACTGATCCGCAATCGCCTCGGCACCGAGCCGCGCGCAGTGTTCGACATCGACAACGAATTTCGGCGGCGAGGGTATAGGAAATCGGTTGGCGTGAAGACGGCTGTCGCGCTGGTGTTCGACCGACGCTTCATGAAGTCGCGCAAGGCGACGACGTCGAACTGGGCGAACAAGCAACTGACCGACTCGCAGATTCGCTACGCTGCGAACGACGCGTATGCATCGATCCGTGTGTACGACGCGCTGGGCTTGCGACAGCCCCCGTGACGGTGACGGTGACGGTGACGGTGCGATCGATGAACCGTTGCATGTGAATGTTCCCCTGTGAATTGCGACGACTGACAAGGCCGCAAGCCTTGCGCAGCGCATCGGCGTCCTACGTCAGCCATGCGCCGTTGCGGCGGCAGTGCGCGTTTTCTGCATGCGCGGCAAAATGGCCGACAGAACACCAACCGCCAAGCACCCTCCGTGCCCCGCATGAAAGACACCATGAGCAGCAGCACCTCCGCGGAAATCAAAAAGAGCGATTTCGGTTTGATCGGCTTGGCCGTGATGGGCCAGAACCTGGTGCTGAACGTCGAGAGCCGCGGTTTTCAGGTCAGCGTGTTCAATCGCACGACCGACAAGACCGACGAGTTCGTCGCGAAGAACCCGGGTAAGAAGCTGGTCGGCTGCGACACGCTAGAAGCTTTCGTGCAGAGCCTCGCGCTGCCGCGCAAGATTCAGATCATGGTGAAGGCTGGTGCGCCGGTCGACCAGGTGATCGAGCAGCTCATTCCCTTGCTCGCCAAGGACGACATCGTGATCGACGGGGGCAATAGCCTCTACACCGACACCGAGCGGCGCGATGCCTACCTGGCCGGCAAAGGCCTTCGCTTCGTCGGCGCGGGCGTGTCGGGTGGTGAAGAAGGCGCGCGCAAGGGCCCGGCCATCATGCCCGGCGGCCCCGCGTCGACTTGGGAAGTAATGAAGCCGATCTTCGAGAGCATCGCAGCCAAGGTCGATGGCGAGCCTTGCGTGATCCACATCGGCCCCGGCGGCGCCGGCCACTACGTGAAGATGATCCACAACGGCATTGAGTATGGCGACATGCAGCTGATCTGCGAGGCTTACAGCCTGTTCAAGGCGGCCGGTTTCACCACCGACGAGATGGCTGCGATCTTCACCGAGTGGAACGAAGGCGACCTGCAGAGCTACCTGATCCAGATCACCGGCAAGGCGCTCGAGCAGAAAGACCCCGAGACTGGCAACGCGCTGGTCGACATGATCCTCGACAAGGCCGGGCAAAAAGGCACCGGGCAATGGACGCTCATCAACGCGGCCGAGCAGGCGATCGTCATCAGCACCATCAACGCTGCCGTCGAGGCGCGCGTGCTGTCGTCGCAGAAAAAGCAGCGCGTGGTGGCGAGTAAGCTTTTGCAGGGGCCCAAGCCGGCCTTCAGCATCGAGAAGAAAGCGCTGGTCGACAAGGTGCACGACGCGCTCTATGCATCGAAAGTCGTGAGCTACACGCAGGGCTTCGACCTCATCAAGACGATGGGCGAGAAGAAGCAATGGGGGCTCGACCTCGGTGGCATCGCATCGATCTGGCGCGGCGGCTGCATCATTCGCGCGCGATTTTTGAACCGCATCACCGACGCCTATCGCACGGACAAGGCGCTCACCAATCTGATGCTCGACCCCTTCTTCAAGGACCTGCTCAACAGCACGCAGCAGAACTGGCGCGAAGTGGTTGCAATGGCGGTGAGCAACGGCATTCCGGTGCCGGCCTTCAGCGCGTCGCTGGCGTACTACGACAGCTACCGCGCCGAGCGTTTGCCGGCAAATTTGCTGCAGGCGCAGCGCGACTTTTTCGGGGCTCACACCTACGAGCGCGTCGACAAGCCCGAAGGCCAGTTCTTCCACACCGCCTGGCCTGAAGTCATCGGCTGAGCCCAGCGCACGCGTACTCCCGCGATACCAACGCGTCACGACAATGACCCAGCCTTTCAGCCGCTATCCCGCCCATCTGGTCGAGGACTGGCAGCTGAAAGATGGAACACCAGTGCGCATCCGGCCGATTCGGTCCGACGATCTGGCCATGCACACGCACTTCGTGCACGGCCTGTTACCGCACACCGGCTATGCGCGGCTGCTGTCTCCACGCATGCCGCAAGAGGCCGAGCTGCGGCACATGACCGACATCGACTACGAGCGCGAATTGGCGTTGATCGCCACGACGCCCGTCAACGGTCACGAGCATCAGATAGGTGTAGTGCGTTACGTGCGCGGCGATACGCCTGAAACCAGTGGCATCGCCGAGTTCGCGATCGTTATCGGCGATGCGTGGCAGCGCCGTGGACTGGCCGAGAAACTGTTGCAACGCCTGATCGATGCGGCGCGCAGCGCGGGTGTCAGCACGCTGGACGACATCACGCTCTACGACAACCGCGGCATGCTGATGCTGGCGCGCAAGCTGGGATTCACGCTGCAGCGCGATGCGGGCAACCCCAACGTGACGAAGCTGCGGCTGTCACTGACGGCATGACTTAGAACAGATCGCCCTGACCCACCACACCCGGCGGCCGGAACGCCGACAGATCGAGCTCGACGCGTTGCCGATTGAAGCCGATGCGGTTCGTCGCCTTCTCGAAGCGCTGGCGAATCAGGTCGGCCCACAAGCCAGTGCCTTTCATGCGCGTCGCGAAGTCGGCGTCGTAGTCCTTGCCGCCCCGCATCTCGCGGATGCGCGCCATGACGCGCGCGGCACGGTCCGGGTAATGCACTTCGAGCCATTGCTTGAAGAGCGGCGCGACTTCCCACGGCAACCGAATCACTGTGTAGAACGCGCTGCGTGCGCCCGCCTCCCAAGCGGCTTCGAGCACGTGCTCCATGTCTTCGTTGATGAACGGGATCTGCGGCGCTACGCTCACGCCCACCGGCACACCGGCATCGACCAAGGTCTTGATGGTGCGTAACCGCCGGTGCGGCGCGGCGGCGCGCGGCTCGAGCTTGCGCGCCAGTTCGCCATCGAGCGTCGTCACTGTGATGTACACCGCGGCCAGCCGATCGGCCGCCATCGGCGCGATCAAATCCAGGTCTTGCTCGACCGCGCTCGACTTGGTCACAAGGCCGAACGGATGCCGCGTTTCCTTGAACACTTCGATGGCCGAGCGCGTCAGCCGCAGCTCGCGTTCGATCGGTTGGTAGCAATCGGTCGCGGTGCCGATCGCGATGTGGCTCGGCTTGTAGCTCTTGCGGCCGAGCTCGGTGCGCAGCACCTCGGCGATGTTGCGCTTGGCGATGAGTTTGGTTTCGAAGTCGAGCCCCGGCGACAGGTTGAGGTAGCTGTGCGTCGGTCGTGCGAAGCAATAGATGCAGCCGTGCTCGCAGCCCCGATACGGATTGATGGAGCGATCGAACGGGATGTCCGGCGAGTCGTTCTGGTTGATGACCGACTTGACGTCTTCGAAGCGCACTTCGGTTTCGATGCGCGCCGGCGGCTCACCGTACTCTTCCTCAAGCGTACCCCACCCGTCGTCCCACGCTTCGCGCGTGTCGCGCTCGAAGCGGTGCGCGAGACGGCTGGCGGCGCCGCGGCCTTTGAGGGCGGAGAGGGGAATGAAGGCTTCGGACACGGTGGCCTCGGATACTGTGATTGCATCCAGTATTCCACCGACACGCGTTCAGCGCAACCTGTCATTCGGCTGCTCATTCGACCAGCGCGAAAACGTCAGAACTCGGCGTCCAGCTCGTCGATTTCTTCGGGCTCGAGCTTGGCGTCGGCCACCCACTCTTTCATCGCGGGCAGCTCCATCACGCGCTTGCAATACGACATGCAGGCGCTGTCGAGCGGCACGTCGTAGCTCAAAAAGCGCGTGACGACCGGCGCGTACATTGCGTCGGCGATGCACGGCTGCTTGCCGAAGAGAAACGGACCGCCATAAGACTTGAAGCACTCGCGCCAGATCGCGACCACGCGGTCGATGTCCGACTGCGCTCGCGACCACACCTTGAAGCCCTTGAAATGGGCCTTGATGTTCATCGGCAACGCGCCGCGCATCGAGGCGAAGCCAGAGTGCATTTCGCCGCAGATGGCGCGGCAGTGGGCGCGCGCCGCAGCGTCGGCAGGCAGCAGGCCGGCCTTGGGCTTGATCTCGTTCAAGTACTCGCCGATGGCCAGCGTGTCCCATACCTTGATGCCGCCATGTTGCAACGAAGGCACCAGCATCGACGACGAGAGCAGCAGCATCTCGGCCTTCATGGCCGGATCGTCCGGCGGGATGATCGTCTCGCTGAAATCGAGCCCGGCTAACTTGCACATGAGCCAGCCACGCAGAGACCACGCGCCGTAGTTTTTGCTGCTGATCGTGAGAACGGGTTTGGCCATGCGATGACACTCCTTGGGACTGTAGGACTTCGTTCTGCAAGGCCCATGCCACCACCGCATGGCCCGCAACTTGCCTGCAGCAGCGTCATGCTCTACCGGCTCTATCAAACCCAGGCCGACATGATGTCGCCCGCCCGTCTCTTCGCCCAGTTCACTGGAAGCGCGTTGTGGCAAGACGGCTCCGAGCGAACCATGGCCCGCAAGATGGCCGCCAAGCTCGAAGTCTTTTCGCGCATGCGCCTCACGCATTCGCGGCCCGACTACAACATCAAGAGTGTGCTGGTCGACGGCGTCGAAACGGCCGTCACCGAAGAGAAAACGCTGGTGGCAGACTTCGGCACGCTGCTGCACTTTCGCAAAGACACTAAAGCGGTGCACCCGCCTGTGTTGCTGGCCGCACCGTTGTCGGGCCATTTCGCGACACTGCTGCGTGAAACCGTGCGCACTCTGCTGCGCGACCACGACGTGTACATCACCGACTGGCACAACGCACGCGATGTGCCGCTGTACAAGGGCGGCTTCGGCCTCGACGAATACACGCTGCAGTTGATGAGCTTCATGGAAGCCATCGGCCCCGGCGCGCACATGGTGGCGGTGTGCCAGCCCTGCGTAGCCGCGCTCGCCGCTACGGCACTGATGTCTGAAGACGACAACCCCGCCACGCCGCGCAGTTTGACGCTGATGGCCGGCCCGGTCGATTGCCGCATCAACCCGACGGGCGTGAACACACTGGCGGTGAGCAAGCCGATCAAGTGGTTCAAGGACAACCTCATCAGCCGCGTTCCGTTTCCGCACCCCGGTATGGGGCGCAAGGTGTACCCCGGCTTTCTTCAGCTGTCGGCCTTCATGAGCATGAATCCGGAGCGGCACAAGAAGCAGTTTGAAGATCTGTACACCCATCTGGTCGAAGGCGAGACCGAAAAGGCCGACGCCATTCGCAATTTCTACGACGAGTATCTGGCGGTCAACGACTTGGCGGCGGAGTTTTATCTGGAGACGGTCGAGCGGGTGTTCCAGACTTACGACCTGCCGCGTGGCGAGCTCACCGTGGGCGATCGCAAGGTGAACCCGGCCGCCATCCGCAAGACGGCGTTGATCACGGTCGAAGGCGAGAGGGACGACATCTGCGCGGTCGGCCAGACAGTGGCTGCGCAGGACCTGTGCACCGGCGTTCGACCTTATCTACGGACCCACCATTTGCAGGCCGGCGTCGGGCACTACGGCGTGTTCAGTGGCAGCAAGTGGAATGCGCAGATTTATCCACGCGTGCGCGAGGCGATTCACGCGGCGGCCGACCTGCACTGAACCGACTCCCACTGAGCCGAATCGATCGGCTCAGTTGCCCGGCTCTTCTTCCGTGGGCCAGTCTCGGATATACGCCTTGAGCATCTTGTTCTCGAAATTCTGGCTGTCGACCACCGCCTTGGCGACGTCGTAGAAGCTGATCACGCCCATCAACACGCGTTTGTCCATGACGGGCATGTAGCGCGCGTGGCGCTCCAGCATGATGCGGCGGATTTCATCGAGGTCGGTCTCGACGGTGCAAGTGACGGGTGCATCGTCCATCGCCCGGCGAACCTGGCCGCCAACCTGGCCGCCATTGCTGACGATCGCCAGGATGACTTCGCGAAACGTGAGCATTCCGACGAGGTCGCCGTGTTCCATGACGACGAGCGAGCCGATGTCTTTCTCCGCCATGACCGAAACCGCGGTCGACAGGGGCTCATCGGGCGTAACGGTAAAGAGGGTGCTGCCCTTGACGCGCAGGATGTCGCTGACCTTCATCTTGATGCTCCTCGGCTCGGCGGAATGCCAAATTGAATATAGCCCACAATGACCGGCGATCAACAAGATCGGCCTCGCGTTTTTGCCCAAGGAGACCCATGCCCGGCTATTCAGACCCTGGTTTCGACACGCTCGCGCTGCACGCCGGCGCGTCGCCCGACCCCGCCACCGGTGCCCGCGCGACGCCGATCCATCTCACCACTTCGTTCGTCTTCGAGTCGAGCGACCATGCGGCCGCGCTCTTCAACCTGGAGCGCGCGGGCCATGTCTACTCGCGCATCAGCAACCCGACCAACGCGGTGCTCGAACAGCGCGTCGCGGCACTCGAAGGCGGCATCGGCGCCATTGCCACGGCCAGCGGACAGGCCGCGCTGCACCTGAGCATCGCGACGCTGATGGGCGCGGGCTCGCACATCGTCGCGAGCACGGCCCTCTATGGCGGCTCGCAGAACCTTTTGCACTACACGATGCGACGCTTCGGCATCGAGACGACCTTCGTGAAGCCGGGAGATTTCGACGGCTGGCGGGCCGCGATCCGGCCCGAGACCAAGCTGCTCTTCGGTGAAACCGTGGGCAACCCCGGCCTCGATGTGCTCGACATTCCGGCCGTGAGCGACATCGCGCACGCGGCCGGCGTGCCGCTGCTGGTCGACTCCACGCTGACGTCTCCGTACCTCATCAAACCCTTTGATTGGGGCGCCGATCTGGTCTACCACTCGGCCACGAAATTCCTTTCGGGGCACGGCACCGTGATCGGCGGCGTGGTGGTCGATGGTGGCAGTTTCGACTGGGAACGATCGGGCAAGTTCGCAGAGCTGACCGAGGCCTACGACGGCTTTCACAACATGGTCTTCAGCGAGGAAAGCACCGTCGGCGCCTTTTTGCTGCGGGCCCGCCGCGAGGGCCTGCGCGACTTCGGTGCATCGATGAGCCCGCACACCGCCTGGCTCATCCTGCAGGGCATCGAGACATTGCCTCTGCGGATGGAGCGGCACATCGACAACACGCAGAAGGTGGTCGAATTTCTGGCGGCGCATCCGTTCGTGTCACGTGTCGGCCATCCGCTGATCGAATCGCATCCGAGTCATGCGCTGGCGAAAAAGCTGTTGCGTCACGGCGCCAAGGGTGCCGGTGCAGTCTTCAGCTTCGACATCAAGGGCAGTCGCGAGCAGGGCAAGACTTTCATCGAAGCGCTGAAGCTCTTCAGTCATTTGGCCAACGTGGGTGACTGTCGCAGTCTGGTGATTCATCCGGCGAGCACCACGCACTTCCGGATGACCGACGAGGCGCTGGCGGGTGCGGGGATTTCTCAAGGGACGATCCGGCTGTCGATCGGGCTGGAAGACCCGGCTGACCTGATCGACGATTTGAAGCGGGCTTTGAAGGCAGCTGAAAAGACGGGGGCCTGATGTGAACTACACAGTCAACGGCCACACCACGTACGCCTACACCGGCGGCAAGCCCCTCGATGCGGCCAAGCCGACGGTCGTCTTCATCCACGGCGTGCTCAACGACCACAGCGTCTGGATTCTTCAGAGCCGTTACTTTGCCAACCATGGCTGGAACGTGCTGGCTGTCGACCTGCCCGGCCACTGCCGCAGCGCAGGCGCGCCGCCAGCGAGCGTCGAAGAGGCCGCGCAATTCATCGTTGCTCTACTCGACGCAGCCGGCATCGAGAAAGCCGCGCTGGTCGGCCACAGTTTTGGTTCGCTGATCGCGCTTGAAGCGGCTGCCCGCGCACCAACCCGCGTAACGCACCTTGCGATGGTGGGTACGGCCTACCCGATGGTCGTGTCACCGGCACTGCTCGAAAGCTCGCTCAACCAGCCGCTGCGCGCGATCGACATGGTCAACAACTTCTCGCATTCGATGTTGGCACCGCCGCCCTCCTCACTCGGCCCCGGTACCTGGCTCTACGGCAGCTCGCGCGCGCTGATGCGCCGGGTTCTGTCGAGCAACCGCGACGTCAACGTCTTCCACGTCGGCTTCAAGGCGTGCAACGACTACGCGGGCGGTGAGTCGGCGATTTCGGCGGTGCGATGTCCTGTCCTGTTCCTGCTTGGCGATGCCGATCAGATGACGCAGCCGCGCGCCACAAAGACGCTGACGAGCAAGACGCCGAATGCCAAGGTGGTGATGGTGCACGCCGGCCACGCGCTGATGAGCGAGGCGCCGGACGATGTGCTGTTCGCGTTGCGGGATTTTTTGCGCGGTTGACCGGTTCAAGCTCGGGGCATCGGCACCTTCACGGTGTACCCACCGAAAAAGTTGCCGGCGAGGCTTCGAGTGCCTTCAGCAGCGCGGTCACCTCTGGCGCCGCAGGCTGGGGCGATTGCAACGCAGACAACAACCGGCTCAACGTTTCGGCGTGCGGCAACAACGGGCCGGCGAAACGCGTGCCGTCTGCACCAGCGACCAGCAGCGTCGGAAAAGTCTCGACATCGAAATCGTCGGCGATGTCGGCGTGGTCTTCGATGTCGACCCACGCGAATCGGAGCGAAGGATGCGCACGCGCGACCTGCTCGAACAGCGGCCGGTATTCGCGACACGCGCCGCACCATTCGGCGCACAAGCAGACGACCCACGGCACGCTGGCAATGGCCGGTGCCTGCGCAGGCGCGCCAGGGATGGCGAGCACGGCAGGGGCATCGAGTGCGTCAGGCGAAGCGGTCACGCGGGGGGAGCTTGGCAATTTCGGGTTTGACAGGCAATGCATTCGCCAGAACATCTCGCAAGCGCAGCGAACGCAGCGGCCCTTTTTGCCACAGATTCTCTAGCGGCGCAGCACTCGGCATCAAAAGCTCCTCGAGCAAGGGCTCGAGCGGCGTGGCTGGGTCGGCCAACAAGACGTAGCGCGCGTCGCCAGTGCCGAGTTCTTCGGCAATCGGCGCGATCCAGTCGAGCGCGACCAGCGTTTCGAGCACCGGCGCCAACTGCAGCGGGTCGACCTTCATCGTCGCGACCAGAGCTTCGGCGCTCAGGCCCCGCCGCGCCGTCCCTTGCGCCCGCGACAGATGCTGCAGCGATTCGACCGCGAGCTGCAGCGGCCAGCCGGCCGTGTTGCCGCGCCGCGAGACACCGGCGATCAGGCTCGGCAGGTAGGCCGCGATCACCGCGCCGAGCAGCACGATGACCCACGCGACGTAGATCCACACGAGCAGGATCGGAAGGGTCGCGAAGGCGCCGTACACCATCGAGTAGCTCGGCACCAGTCGCAGGTAGTAGCCGAGCACGCGCTTGGCGATTTCGATGGCGGCCGCCACGAAGAAGCCGCCGACCCAAGCGTGCGACCAGCGCACGTTGGTGTTGGGCACGTAGTGATAGAGCGACGCGATGCCGGCGGCCAGCAAGACGAATTCGAAGGTGTCGAACAGCAGCTTGAGGATGCCGCCACTGTCCCCGACGACTCCCCGCGACGCCGCGAAGACATACGACGTCGTCGACAGGCTGATGGCGAGGATCAACGGCCCCAACGTGATGGCCGCCCAATAGATCAGCACGCGCTGAGCGAACGGTCGCGGAGACCGCACGCGCCAGATGTTGTTGAGCGTCTTGTCGATTGTCAGGAAGAGAGCGATGGCCGTGACCAGCAGCACGAGCAGCCCGGCGATGCCGAGCCCGCTGGCCTTGCTGGAGAACTGATTGAGATAGCCCAGCACCTGTCGCGCGATGTTGTCCGGGATCAGGCTTTGGATGAACCAGCGCTGGAGGCGTCCCTCCAGCGTCGAGAACATCGGAAACACGGTGAAGAGCGCCAGCGCAACGGTAAAGAACGGGACCATCGCGATGGTCGTGGTAAAGGTCAGGCTGCTCGCGGTGAGCCCCAGCCGGTCTTCGCGAAAGCGCTCACCCAGCACCGCGGCGGTGTTGCGCCACGGAAAGCGGGCAAAGCCTTTCCAGAGCTGCTGTCGATCCATGGTCGGTATCATAGGAGTGAACCCTTGCGCGGCCCGAGGAACGCCGCTGGCGCCATGCACGAGGGGAGATCTCGAACATGAAAACCACCTCCCCGCAGCCCTCTTCAGCCGCCGCTTCCACCGCCGCTGTCCCCGCAGCACCGGTCAGTTCCAGCGTGGTCGCAACGCGCCGGCTCGCTGTCGGCAGCCTCGTGGGACTCATCTTGCTCGGCCTTGTGTGGGAGCTGTGGCTTGCGCCGATCCGGCCTGGCGGATCGCTGCTCGCGCTCAAGGTGCTGCCGTTGGTCGTGCCGCTCGCCGGGCTGCTCAAAAACCGCATGTACACCTACCGCTGGGTCAGCCTGATGATCTGGCTTTATTTCATCGAGGGCGTGGTGCGCGCCTGGAGCGACCGCAATGGCGTGGGTCAGATACTCGCGCTGATCGAAGTCGGCCTGTGCCTCTCTCTTTTCGTGGCCTGTGCCTGGCACGTGCGCACGCGCTTGAGCCAGGCCGCCGCTCTTCGAAACGTTGGCAATCTGGAGGGTTCAGCGCCTTGACCGCACTCATCGAACAACTGCGCGCCATCGTCGGCGCTGGCAACGTCCTTACAGAAGGCGACCTCACCGTATGGGAGCAAGACTGGCGCAAGCGCGAACGCGGCAAGGCGCTGGCCGTTGTCCGCCCGGCCAACACGCAGCAGGTTGCCGCAGTCGTCAAGGCCTGCGCCGCAGTCGGCACGTCGATCGTGCCGCAGGGCGGCAACACCGGCCTCGCGGTCGGGTCGACGCCCGATGCCAGCGGCACGCAGGTGCTGCTGAGCCTGCAGCGCATGAATGCGATTCGCGCCACCGACGCGGCCAATCTGACGATGACAGTGGAAGCCGGTTGCATCCTGCAAACGCTGCAAGAGGCGGCCGAGAAGGCCGGGTTTCTGTTCCCGCTGAGCCTCGCCGCCGAAGGCAGCTGCACCATCGGCGGCAACCTGGCGACCAACGCTGGCGGCACGCAGGTCGTGCGCTACGGCAACACGCGGGACCTCTGCCTCGGGCTTGAAGTCGTCACGCCGCAAGGCGAGATCTGGGAGGGCACCAGTGGCCTCCGCAAAGACAACACCGGCTACGACCTGCGCGATCTGATGATCGGCAGCGAAGGCACCCTCTGCATCATCACGGCCGCCACGATGAAGCTGTACCCACTGCCCGCCGCACGCCTCACAGCTTGGGCAGCCGTGCCCTCGCTCGAACACGCGGTGACCTTGCTGGGCCTCGCGCACAAGCACCTCGGTTCCGGCTTGACCGGCTTCGAAGTGATGGGCAAGTTCGCACTCAGCCTGGTAGCCAAGCACATGCCGCAACTGCGCGTGCCCTTCGTCGACGATGCCGCCGTGCCGTGGTGTGTACTGCTGGAAAACTCGGACAGCGAGTCCGAGGAGCATGCGCGTGCGCGCTTCGAAGCGCTGCTCGAAACGGCCTTCGAAGACGGCTGCGTGACCGATGCGGTCGTTGCCGAGAACCTGACGCAGGTGCACCAGCTCTGGCACATCCGCGAGAACATTCCGCTGGCGCAGGCCGAAGAAGGCTTGAACATCAAGCATGACATCTCGATCGCGGTGTCGCGCATTCCGGCCTTCGTGGCGGCGACCGATGCGCTGCTCCAGCGTGAGATTCCGGGTGTGCGACTGGTCAATTTTGGCCACCTCGGCGATGGCAACCTTCACTACAACGTGCAGGCGCCGATCGACGGCGATCCGAAGGCTTTTCTCAACGAGCAAGAAGGGCGGGTCAATACGCTGGTGTACGACGCGGTCGCTGAATTCGGCGGCTCGTTCTCGGCCGAGCATGGTATCGGCGGGCTCAAGGTCGACAAGCTCGAAAAGCACAAGTCGCCGGTCGCGCTCGGCATGATGCGCGCGATCAAGCGCGGGCTCGACCCGCAGAACATCTTGAATCCTGGACGTGTGATCCGCGTCTGAAGCGCTGGGCGACGAGCGGAGCTGCGCCGACCCTCCGAGGTTTCAGCCGAAATCGGTTGCGCGCAATTCGATCGATTGCCCGTGCGGTGTCCGGTCGGCCGCGTGGTCCCAGGCGTGGCGGTAGGTCGCCAACTCATCGGTCGAACTCGCGCCTTTTTCGGCGACCAGGCTTTCGAGTGCCGCCAGCCAGTGACGGTAGTAGGTATCGCCGGTGTCCGGATCGCCTGCAGCTTGCGCAGCTGCGATCTGCCGCGACAACGCGTCGGCCCACTCCACCCATGTAAATAGTCCGCGCTCGTGCAGCGCCAATGCCATTGCGAATGCTTGCGCCTCCCACGGCTCGCGGAAGACGGGTCCCTCGGCGTCGCGCGGCAGTCCCGGAGACGACGCGAACAGATCGCTCATGCGGCCTCGTGCAAGTAGCACTCCCAGGCGTCGACCGATACGTCGGAGCCTCCACCGTGCTCCAGCGTCTGATCGGACCAAAGCTCCGCCGCGTCGAAGACCACCGTGTAAAGCCATTGCGGCGCTTCGCCCAGGCCCTGCGCATGGCTGTCAGCGAAGACATGCGTGCCGAGCACGCGGTCGATGCGGCCGCGCTTGCCGCGCACGTAGCACGGCAAGCGGGTGTGGTGATCGACGGCCTCCGCGCGGGTGCGAACCCACTGCCCGACCGCGAAGCGCGCAGACGTTGTGGCAGGGCGTTCGGTCGGCGTGCCTTTGGCCAACGCGGCGGTGACGCTGAAAGCCTGCAATGTGCGCAACACCGGTGCGGGGTCGTGCAGCATGCGGCCTGCAGCCATTTCGTCGGCAAACAACTGGCCGCGCTGAAGCATGAGCTTTTCAAGCGCGGCGCACCAGATGCGGTAGTAGTCGAGCTGCGAGTAGTCGGACAGGGTTTCGCGTACTGCCCGGCTGGTGTCGATGTTCCAGCTGCCGGTTGCGCCCATCGCCAGCGTCATGGCCAACACGCGTGGCTCCCAATCGGCATGAAAGAGTTCGCCTTCGGGCTCGGGCAGCACTGCGCCGTGACCGGCCTGTCCGCCGAGATCGGCATGGCTGACGTACGGCGTCGTTTGCGGCATCGTGCCCATTGTTGCGCCGCTCATGCCGACGTTCCCGGCGCGGGGGCCTGCGTGTGCGCATGCACGAGGGCGGTGCCGATCATCGAGTCGCGCGACACCAGCGCGGCGAGTTGCGCTTCGTCCAACGCCTCGGTGCCCGCGGGCCGCTCGGGGATCACAAGGTAACGCACCTCGGCCGTCGAATCCCAAATGCGAATGCGCGCGGCCTCGGGCAACGTCACGCCAAAATCAGCCAACACGCCGCGCGGATCCTTGACGGCCCGCGCGCGGTAGGCGGCGCTTTTGTACCAGGTGGGCGGCAGGCCCAGCACCGGCCACGGATAGCAACTGCACAGCGTGCACACCACCATGTTGTGCAGCGCTGGTGTGTTCTCGACCGCGACCATGTGCTCACCCTGCCGACCGCTGTAGCCGAGCGACGCGATGGCCGCACTCGCATCGGCCCGGAGCCAGTCGCGATACGCGGGGTCGACCCACGACCGCGCCACGACGAGCGCGCCATTGCGCGGACCGATGCGGGTCTGATAGGTATCGATCAATACGTCTAGCGCTGCCGGGTCGATGTAGCCCTTTTGCGTGAGCACGGTCTCGAGAGCACGCACCCGCAAATCCATGTCGCTCAGCTCGCTGTGCGCATGACCATGATCGTCGTGGTTTTGAGTCATGGGGCGATGCTACGCCGGGCACCAGAAATTTAAAACGCCTGCCTCGCTACCGCTCTCACGCGGCAAGTGCGCGTAAACTATGCGCATAAATCATCCACGAAAAGAAGCACATGCTCCACTTCGATAACGCACCCAAGAAGGCAACCAACCTTTCGCTGAACAGCAAGGTGCTGGAAATGGCGCGCGAGCTCGGCATGAATGTTTCGCAAACCGTCGATGGCTTGCTGGCGGAAGAGGTGAAGCGCCGTTACTGGGAAAAGTGGGCTGAAGAGAGCCAACAAGGCGTCGCGGCGCACAACGCACGAATCGCCAAAGAAGGTCTGCCTTTGGCCAAATACAGAACCTTTGCGCGCAGCCTCGGCGATGGGAAGAAAGCCTGATGGCACGCTTCGATGTCTACGCGAACCCTGAAGCGGCCGGCCGCACCGCGATTCCTTTCATACTTGACGTGCAGAGCGACTACCTTGCTGGCTTTGAAACGCGCGTGGTCGTGCCACTTTTCGCTGCCGGTCGATACAGTACCCCGGTGCGCGGGTTGAACCCTCAGTTTGAAGTTGCGGGGAAATCCGTCGTCATGGACACGGCCTCGATCGGTGCTATTCCCATAGGAGAGTTGCGTCGACCCGTCGTCAACATTGCTACCCACCAACTTCAAATCCAGGATGCCCTCGACGCATTGTTCGGAGGCTATTGAAATGACAAGTCCTTATCCCGTTCGTTCCCAATACGAAGACTTCATGCGCCACGTCGACACGCACGGCGTGCACAAGAGTGACCGCACCGGCACCGGCACGAAGAGCGTGTTCGGCTACCAGATGCGCCTCGACTTGAACGAGGGCTTTCCGCTGATCACGACGAAGAAGGTGCACGTCAAGTCGATCATTCAGGAACTGCTGTGGTTTCTCACCGGCTCCAGCGACAACAACTGGCTGACCGAGCGCGGCGTCACGATCTGGAACGAGTGGGCACGCGAGGACGGCGACCTCGGCCCGGTGTATGGCGTGCAGTGGAGGAGCTGGCCGACGCCGGACGGCGGCCACATCGACCAGATCTCCGACGTCATCAAGACGCTCAAGACCAATCCGGATTCGCGCCGCATCATCGTGAGTGCATGGAACGTGGCCGAGCTGTCGAAGATGGCGTTGATGCCATGTCACGCCTTCTTCCAGTTCTACGTGGCACCGCCGCAAAACGAAGGTGAGCGCGGCAAGCTGAGCTGCCAGCTCTATCAGCGCAGCGCCGACATCTTCCTGGGCGTTCCTTTCAACATCGCGAGCTACGCACTGCTCACGCACATGGTCGCGCAGCAGTGCGATCTCGATGTCGGCGACTTCGTCTGGACCGGCGGCGACTGCCACATCTACAGCAACCACGCGGAGCAAGTCGCGCTCCAACTAAGCCGCACGCCGCACCCGTATCCGACGCTGGTGATCAAGCGCAAGCCCGAGTCGATCTTCGACTACCAGTACGAAGACTTCGCGTTCGAAGGCTACGACCCGCATCCGGCCATCAAGGCACCGGTCGCTGTGTGATGCGCATCAACCTCATCTTCGCGCGTGCGGCCAATGGCGTCATTGGCGCGAACGGCACCTTGCCTTGGCACTTGCCGGAAGACATGGCGCACTTCAAGGCGCAGACTGCCAAGGCGCCGGTGATCATGGGTCGCAAGACCTGGGACTCACTGCCACCCAGATTCCGGCCGCTGCCGG
Organism: Variovorax sp. LG9.2; assembly: GCF_035018885.1. Classification (NCBI taxonomy): domain Bacteria; kingdom Pseudomonadati; phylum Pseudomonadota; class Betaproteobacteria; order Burkholderiales; family Comamonadaceae; genus Variovorax; species Variovorax sp. LG9.2. Next base: position 28,913 of record NZ_JASJXB010000013.1, read on the forward strand.
GCCGCACCAACATAGTCGTGACGCGTCAGCAAGCCTGGCACGAAGAAGGCGCGCAAACCGCATCGAGCCTTCTCGATGCGCTGGCCCACGCCAAACAGACGCAAGCACCCGAAGTTTGGGTGATCGGCGGCGCGGAGATCTATGCGGAGGCCGAACCGCTGGCGCAGCGCGCAGTCATCACCGAGATTCATCGCGATTACGAGGGCGATGCGTTTGCGCCTGCAATGGCGGCTGGCTGGCACGAGACCTCCCGCACTCCCCACACCTCGACGAACGGACTGCGGTTCAGCTTCGTCACGATGGAACGACCATGAAGATCGCCACCTGGAACGTAAATTCCCTGACCGCTCGCCTGCAGCACGTGCTCGACTGGCTTGCCGCCAATCCCATCGATGTGCTGTGCCTGCAAGAGCTCAAGATGAGCGACGAAAAGTTTCCGCTCGATGTACTCAAGGCGGCCGGCTACGACGCTGCGGTGTTCGGCCAGAAGACGTACAACGGCGTCGCGATCCTGAGCCGCCTGCCGATGCGCGACGTCGCGAAAAACATCGGTGGATTCGTCGACGAACATTCGCGCGTAATCAGCGCCACGCTCGAAACGCCGATTGGCGATGTGCGCGTCGTCAACGGCTACTTCGTCAACGGGCAGGCGCCGGGCAGCGACAAGTTCGCCTACAAGATGCGCTGGCTCGATGGCTTGCGCGAGTGGCTTCGCGCGGAAATGGCCGCACACCCGAAGCTGGTGCTGCTCGGCGATTTCAACATCGTGCTGGAAGACCGCGACAGCTTCGACCCTATCGGGCTGGCCGAGACCATTCATCACACGACTGAAGAGCGCGACCACTTCAAGGCCTTGCTGGCGCTCGGCTTGACCGACAGCTTCCGGCTTTTCGAGCAGCCAGAAAAGAGCTACTCGTGGTGGGACTACCGGATGCTGGGGTACCAGAAAAACCGTGGCCTGCGCATCGACCACATCCTTGTCAGTGGGCCATTGGTACCACTCGCAAAGAGCTGCACGGTCGATCGCGTCCCCCGCAAATGGGAGAAGCCGAGCGACCATGCGCCGGTGACACTCGCGCTCGGTGGCTGAACCGATGCGTCGCTATTGCCTTCTTTCAGGCCTCGTCCTGTCGCTCGCGCTGTCGTCCCTGCTCGCGGGATGTGGTCTCTTCAAGTCGGACGAGAAAGAAGCGGCCAAAGAATCTGCAGCAACCGCATCGGAAAAGGCGGCTGAAGCCAATTCGGATGTACCGACGGTGCGACTCATTAGTGCGCAGACACCAGCTGTCAAAAGCTATCGCAAGATTGCCGCAGCGCACATCTACAAGATCTACCCAAAGCGCATCTTCAAGGGCAAGATTCCGCCGCTGGTTTACGCAGTCGTCGTAGTCGAGACTGATGTCGATGCGAACGGCAAGGTGATCAACGTTTTCTACAGCCGCGTGCCGAGTCACGCACCTGAGGTGCCCCCGAAGATCGCCGAACTCATCAAGGAGGCGTCGCCGTTACCGAGTCCCGGCAAGCTCGGCGCCCACACCTATGTCGAGACCTGGCTTTGGGACAAGGGCGGCAACTTCCAGCTTGATTCGTTGACGCTCGGCCAGCGCTCGCGCTAGCTTTCCATGGACCTCGTTTCCCTGGACCTCGCGACCAACGTTGCACCGATCAGTCACTGAGGCGACAGCGAGTCTTCGGGCAAACCTCAGTCGACGAGAGCGACCCCAGCTTCCACAATCGCGGGCCTGCGTTGTAGACGTGCTTTCGAGCGTCGCGCAGGAGTTGTGCAGGGGATCGATTTGGAACTTTTTTTTCAGCAATTGCTCAACGGCCTGACCGTGGGCGGCGTGTACAGCCTGGTGGCGCTCGGCCTCACGCTGGTGTACGGCATTCTTCACGTCCCTAACTTCGCGCACGGCACGTTCTACATGGCCGGTGCGTTCGTCGGCTACTACCTGATGACGGCGCTCGGGCTCAATTACTGGATCGCCATGCTCGGTGCCGCCGCGGCCGTGGCGGTGCTGGCAATGCTGGCCGACCGACTCGTGTTTCACCCGCTGCGCAACGCGCCAGAACTGCACGACATGATCGCGGCCATCGGCATCCTGCTGTTCCTCGAAGCCGGCGCGCAGGCCGTGTTCGGCGCCGAGTTTCATCGCATGCCAACGCCTTATGGACAGGTCGTTGAAATCTTTGGATTGACCGCGCCGCTGCAGCGTCTGCTGATCATCGCGGGCGCGTTCAGCCTGATGATCTTGCTGCACCTGTTCCTGAACTACACCGTGATCGGCTCGACCATCATTGCGATGGCGCAAAACCGCGATGGCGCCGCGCTGGTCGGCATCGACGCCACGCGCGTAACGCTGCTGGTATTCGCAATTTCAGGGGCGCTCGCCGCTATCGCTGCGGTGCTCTATGCGCCCATCAACCTGGTGTATCCGGCGATGGGAAACCTGGTGATCACCAAGGCCTTCGTCATCATCATCCTCGGCGGCATGGGCAGCTTTCCGGGTGCCATCGTGGGCGGCCTGATCATCGGCATGGCGGAGAGCTTTGGCGGCTTCTATTTCTCGACCGACTACAAGGACATCATCGCCTTCGTTCTGTTGGTGGTGATCCTGTCGTTCAGACCGCAGGGCCTCTTCACCCCCAAGGGAGCGCGCTGATGAAGCTGCTCGAAGGCAAAGCCGGCTGGGCCCTGCTGGCGGTCGTTGCGCTGATCTTTCCGCTCTTCGCGCAGAACAACTACCTGCTCTCTGTCGCAACGCAAGCCTTCATCATGGCGATCGCGGCACTGGGGCTCAACCTCATCACCGGCTACACCGGCCAGTTCAACCTGGCGCACGGCGCTTTCATGGCGGTCGGCGCGTACACGGTAGGCATCCTGACGGTCGATCACCAGGTGCCATTCTGGGTCGCATTTGTGCTCGCCGGCTTGGTGACGGCCAGCATCGGCTTCTTCGTCGGGCTGCTGTCGCTGCGGCTCAAGGGCCATTATTTTTCGATCTTCACGCTGTGCATCAGCTACATCATGTTTTTGCTGATCGAAAAGTGGGAGAGCCTGACACACGGGCCGGTCGGCATCATGGGCATTCCGGCGCCGAGCGGCATCGGCCCGCTGCAGTTCGGCACGCCGCTGTCGCAGTACTACCTGGTGCTTGCCTTCCTGGCACTGGCCATCTGGATCATGGCGCGCATCGTGCGCTCGCTGCTCGGGCGCAGCTTCATGGCGGTGCGCAACAGCGACGAACTGGCCGAGGCGCTGGGCATCAACCTGATGCGCACCAAGACGCTGTCGTTCGTGCTGTCGGTGACGTACGCCGGTTTTGCCGGCGCGCTCTACGCCGGGCAGGTGCGCTTTCTCGGTCCCGATCTCGCAAGCGAAACCGTGACCTTCGACCTCGTGATGTTCATACTGGTCGGCGGCATCGGCACGCTGCTCGGACCACTGGTCGGCACCTTCCTGGTCACCTGGCTCACACAGAGCTTGCAGTTCCTGCAGGACTACCGCATGGTCGTCTTCGGTCCAGTGCTGATCGCGCTCATCATCTTCTTGCCCAACGGCATCGTCGGCACCTACCTGAAGCGGCGTGCGCGGCGCGCCGATGCAGCGGAGTCTGCTGCGGCCGAAACCACGCAGTTCATCGAAACGACGGCGAAGGCAAAGCACCATGCTTGAGATCACCGACCTGACCAAGCACTTCTTCGGCCTCACCGCCGTCGACCACGTCACCACGCGCTTCGAGCGCGGCCAGGTCAGCGCCATCATCGGCCCCAACGGCGCCGGCAAGACCACCTTCTTCAACCTGGTGGCGGGCACGCACAAGCCGACGTCCGGACGCATCGAATTCAAGGGACAAGACGTCACGGGCTTGCGGCCCGATCAGGTGGCAGGTCTCGGCATTGCACGTACTTTTCAGTCGACTCACCTGTTCGACAACGCAACGGTGCTCGACAACCTGATCGTCGGCTATCGGTTGCGCACGCAGTCGGGTCTGTGGGATGTCGTGGTCAACAGCAAGAGGCTCCAAGGCGAAGAGCGCCTGTGCCGCGAGAAGGCACGGGAGTCGCTCGACTTCGTCGGCCTCTCCCATATCGCGAACCGCATCGCCGCCGACATCACGCAAGAGGAGCGCAAGCGCGTCGCCTTTGCGCTGGCACTGGCAACCGACCCCGAGTTGCTATTGCTCGACGAACCCGCCGGTGGCGTCAATCCAGAAGAAACCGTGGGACTTGCGGCACTGATTCGAAAGCTGGTCGACCATGGCAAGACCGTGTGTCTGATCGAACACAAGATGGACATGATCATGCGGCTGGCCGACAAGATCGTCGTGCTCAACAACGGCGCCAAGATCGCCGAAGGAACGCCGGCCGAAATCCGCCGCGATCCGCAAGTCATCGAAGCCTACCTCGGGACCGATGCGGGAACCCATGCCGGAGCCGACCATGCTGCGGTTTGAAAACGTCGACCTTCACTACGGCAGCTTTCGCGCGCTGAGCGGCGTCACGATGCATGCGTCTGCCGGCGAACTCGTGGTTCTGCTAGGCGCCAACGGTGCGGGCAAGACATCGATCTTCATGGCGGCCAGCGGCATTCAAAAAGCGAGTGCCGGCAGCATTCGATTCGCCGACAGCGAGTTGGTCGGCAAGCGACCGGCGCAGATCGTCGGAGCCGGTGTTGTTCACTGCCCCGAAGGACGGAAGCTCTTTCCGATGATGTCGGTCAAAAAGAATCTGGTGCTCGGCGCCTATGTCCACCGCAGCGACAAAGCCGGCATCAAGCGTTCGCTCGACGAGGTGTTCGGCCTGTTTCCAATTCTCGAAAAAAAGCAGAACGACCCGGCCGGCTCGCTGTCCGGCGGGCAGCAGCAAATGGTGGCGATCGGCCGCGCAATCCTCGGACGACCCAAGGTGTTGCTGCTCGACGAGCCGTCGCTCGGCTTGGCGCCGCTGGTCGTGAAGCAGGTGTTCGAGGTCATCCAGCGGATCAACCGTGCGGGCACCACGGTGCTGCTGGCAGAACAGAACGCGTACTCGGCGCTGGCGATCGCGCATCGCGCCTACGTCATCGAACGTGGCCGCATCACGCTCGAAGGCGATCGTGATTCATTGCTCAACAACGAGGCGGTGCGCGCTGCCTACATCGGCGCCTGATCGCATGACCAACGTACGGCCCAACAATCACCTGCGCATGACCGCACGCGACAACGAGCCTCACCGCCTCGCTGCTACTTTCCTTCCATTCGTTTCAACCCTCAGGAGACTCTGACCATGAAGACCACGACCCTCCGCCGCCGCCTGGCCCTGTTGCCCATCGCTACGACCCTGCTCGGGGCGATAGGCGCCATGGGTGCCGGCTCTGCCTTGGCGCAAGACCTCGTCAAGATCGGCTACACCGGCCCGTTGAGCGGCGGTGCCGCGCTGTATGGCAAGAACGTGGTCAACGGCATAGAGATGGCGATCAAGGAGATCAACGCCGCCGGGCTCGAGGTGGCCGGCAAGAAGGTCAAGCTCGAACTCGTGTCGCTGGACGACAAGTACTCCCCGGCTGAAGCAGCCATCAACGCGCGTCGGCTGGTGCAGCAATACCAGACGGCGGCAGTGTTCGTGCCGCATTCCGGCGGCATCTACGCCATGCAGGCCTTCAACGAGCAAGAGAAGTTCATCGTGATGGCGTACTCGAGCACGCCCAAGATCACAGAAACCGGCAACAAGCTGACCATCCGCATTCCTCCGACGTTCAATTCGTACATCGAGCCGTTCACCAAATACGAGATGAAGAAGTACGGCAAGAAGGTCGGCATGCTGCCGGGTGACCACGACTACGCCAAGAACTGGAGCGCATTGTTCGAGCCAGCGTGGATCAAGGCCGGCGGCACGGTGGTTTCCAACAACCCCATGTCGTACAACCGCTCGGCCGACTTCTACAGCGGCGTGAGCCGGGTGCTGGCCGAGAAGCCCGACGTGCTCTTCATAGGCGGCCCTTCGGAGCCAACCGCGCTGGTCGCCAAACAGGCGCGCGAGCTCGGGTTCAAGGGCGGTTTTTTAATCATGGACCAGGCCAAGCTCGATGAGATGTCCAAGGTCACCGGTGGGCTGGCCATGCTCGAAGGCTCCATTGGTGTGATGCCGGTTTCATACGACGAACGCACGGGGCCCAAGGCCTTTGCCGCGGCATACCGCAAGGCGTACGGCGCCGACAAAGACCCGACCACCGAATCTTCGTACAACTACGCCATGACGCACGCGCTGGCCGCGGCCATGAAAGCAGCGGGTACGACCACCGATGCGGCCGCCATTCGCGCACAGATGAACGACGCGCTGATGAAGATGCCGAAAGAGCAGAACGCCGGCGAATTCAAGGGCGTCGATGCGGTGGGCGGCACCATCGTCGATCCGGTGGTCGTGACTGTCGAAGGCGGCAAGATCAAGCCGGTGAGCTTGAGCGAACTGCTGAAGTAAGGCACCCCGCCGCACACACCGGCATGCAGCAGGCCGGCATCACTCGATGCCGAGCTCCTGGATCTTGCGCGTGATCGTATTGCGTCCGATGCCGAGCTTTTGTGCAGCCTCGATGCGCCGGCCGCGCGTGTTCGCCAGCGCCGTGAGAATCAAACGAGACTCGAAGCGTTTCGACAAGACATCCCAGACATCGTTCCGCCCGGCTTCGAGCAGAGCCTGCGCCTCGCCTTCGAGCCCGGATTCCCAGCCTGCAGAACCCGCGGAGGTAGAAGCTTCTGTCATGGCGGTCAACACTGGCGCCGGCACAGCGATGTGCTCGACCGAATGGGAAGGCGCAACCGCCGCAACCTGCGGCTGGGCATGCGAAAGCATCGGCGCTTCGACCGGCACCACCGCCAGCACCTCGGGCGGCAAGTCTTTGGTTTCGACCAGCTGCGCGGGCGCCATGACGGTCAGCCAGTGGCAAATATTCTCGAGCTGACGCACGTTGCCCGGAAACGCGAAGGTCGCAAGCTGCGTCAGCGCGGCATCCGAGATGCGCTTGGGCTCGACGCCGAGTTGCTTGGCGCTCTGCTGCAGGAAGTGCCGAGTGAGCGCGGGCACATCTTCACCGCGCTCGCGCAAAGCCGGCAGGCGCAGACGAATCACGTTGAGCCGGTGAAACAAGTCTTCGCGAAAGCCACCGATCTTGACGCGCTGTTCCAGGTCTTGATGGGTTGCGGCGATGACGCGCACGTTCGCCTTGACAGAGTTGTGGCCACCGACCCGATAGAAGTGACCGTCGCTCAGCACGCGCAATAAACGCGTCTGCAGGTCGAACGGCATGTCGCCGATTTCATCGAGAAACAGCGTCCCGCCTTCGGCCTGTTCGAAGCGGCCGCGTCGCATGGTCTGCGCTCCGGTGAAGGCGCCGCGCTCGTGACCGAACAATTCGCTCTCGAGCAAATCCTTGGGAATGGCGGCGGTGTTGATAGCGACAAACGGGCCATTGGTGCGCGGCGAATGCTTGTGCAACGCGCGCGCCACCAGCTCTTTGCCGGAACCCGATTCACCGGTGATCAGCACCGTCACGTTGCTCTGCGACAGCCGGCCGATGGCACGGAACACGTCCTGCATGGCAGGTGCCTGGCCGAGCATTTCGGGGGCGGCGGCCATGCGCTCTTCGGCCACTTCTTCGCGCTGGCTTTCGTCGACGGCCCGACGGATCAACTCGACTGCGCGCGGCAAATCGAAAGGCTTGGGCAGGTATTCGAAAGCGCCTCCCTGGAACGCGGAAACGGCGCTATCGAGGTCGGAGAACGCCGTCATGATGATGACGGGCAGGCCGGGGTGCTTGGCCTTGATCTTGTCGAGCAAGTCGAGCCCGGAGCCGCCGGGCATGCGGATGTCGCTCACCAGGACTTGAGGGCCCTGCGTTTCATCGTCGGCTGCCAGCTCAAGTGCGGCGAGCACTTCGCGGGTGTTGGTGAAGCTGCGTGTCGGCAGGTCTTCGCGCAGCAGCGCTTTTTCCAGCACGAAGCGGATCGACTGGTCGTCGTCCACTATCCAAATCGGCTTCATGCAGCTCCTTGTTGCCATCGCTGCGCTATGGCAGCGGTATCAGTATTTTGAAATCGGTTCGGCCCGGTACGCTGTCGCACTCGATCAGGCCGTGGTGCTGCTGCACAAATGTCTGCGCTAGCGTCAGCCCCAGCCCGGTTCCACCTTCCCTTCCGGAGACGAGTGGGTAAAAGATGCGGTCCTTGATCGCATCCGGCACACCCGGTCCGTTGTCGATGACATGCAATTCCAGTGCCAATCGATACCACTGCTTATTGAAGATCACTTGTCGGGCAACGCGCGTCTTGAGCGTGATGCGCGCGTCGCCGGCCGCGCGTCGCTCGGCCAACGCCTGCGCCGCGTTGTGAACGATGTTGAGCGTGGCCTGAATCAGCTGCTCACGATCGCCGCGAAACTCCGGCAGTGACGGGTCGAAATCGCGCTCGATGTCGAGGTCGCGCGGGAACTCCGCCAAGATCACCGAGCGTACCCGCTCGCACACTTCATGGATGTTGACGTCACCCACCACATGCGGCCGCCGATGGGGCGCCAGCAGCCGATCTACCAGCGTCTGCAGCCGGTCGGCCTCATGAATGATGACCTGCGTGTACTCGACAAGATCACGCGACTCCACCTCCATCTGAAGCAGCTGCGCAGCGCCACGGATGCCGCCGAGCGGGTTCTTGATTTCGTGCGCCAGATTGCGAATCAGTTCCTTGTTGGCCTGCGCCTGGTCGAGCAAACGCTCTTCGCGGTCTTGCCGCACTTGCTGCTCGATGGGAATCAGCTCGATGATGAGTTCGCCCGGCTTGTCGCCTTGCGCCAGGGTCACCTGCACCGGCATCATTTCGTGGCTGCCGCGGCGCAGCAGCGCTTCGTAGCGCAGCGTCGCAAAGTCGTTGCTGCGCGCACCATCGATAGCAGTGCGGAAGACGTTCGGCTCATTGAAACAGTTGCCGAACGGTGAACCTTCAAGCGTTCGACGCGACGTACCTAGCGCGTCTTCAAGCGCGGCGTTGGCGAACGAAACCGCGCCGTCCATGCGGACGACGGCGATCAATGTAGAGAGAAGATCGAAGGTTTGAAAACGCTTGCCGGTGCCGGCGGGCTTGCCGAAAACCATCCTCAGTTTCTAGCCGGCAAGCGGCCTATTTCGCGCCGGATGCCGGCGATGTCGCTTTCGTTGCGGGCAATCTCGGCCTTCATTTCGGCGACCCGATCGAGATATTTCTGGTAATTGCGACTCTCCGCGCCCTGCTTCTCGGGCTCGCCATTGTTGAAGTCCTTCAACAATTCGGCTTGCCGGGACTCGGCCTTTTTGAGTTCGGACTCGAGCACCGAGCGGGCCTCACCATCGCGTGCGCGCTGGTCGGAGCCCTCGACGCGCGGGCTGCCGGCCGGTGCCTTTGCGGCCGAAGAGCCACCGGCGCTACTGCCAACCGAAGCGCCACGCGGCGTCGTGCCTTGCACAATCGTCAGGTTGCCGCCTTCCATCACCTTGCAGCCGCGCTTGGCCGCGTCGGCTGCGTTGTTGGTGTATTCGTTGCCACAGCGAAAAACTTTCTCCTGCGCGAAGGCAGATACGCCGGCCAGAGATGCGACGAACGAGGCGGCCATCAATAGAAAAGAAGCAGTCTTCATGGGGGTGGAGGTAGTGCGCATCAAGCTGACATTTTCGTGCAATTCGACAATACGACCTTCGGCTTGTTCCCCACAAAAAGAAAAGGACGGCCTAGGCCGTCCTTTTTTAACGCGTGAACCGGGTAAGCCGGTTTACAGCGAGTAGTACATGTCGAATTCGACCGGGTGCGTCGCCATGCGGAAGCGCGTGACTTCGGTCATCTTCAAATCGATGTACGCATCGATGTACGAATCGGTGAACACGCCGCCCTTGGTGAGGAAGGCGCGGTCTTTGTCGAGATGCTCCAGCGCCTGGTCGAGGCTGTGGCACACGGTCGGGATCAGCGCGTCTTCTTCCGGCGGCAGATGGTACAGATCCTTGGTGGCGGCTTCGCCCGGATGGATTTTGTTTTCAACGCCGTCGAGGCCGGCCATCAGCAATGCGGCAAAACCCAGGTACGGGTTCATCAGTGGATCAGGGAAGCGCGCTTCGACGCGGCGGCCCTTGGGGTTTGCGACGAACGGAATACGGATCGAAGCCGAGCGATTTTTGGCCGAGTACGCCAGCTTCACCGGAGCCTCGAATCCGGGGACCAGGCGCTTGTAGCTGTTGGTTCCAGGATTGGTGATGGCGTTCAACGCGCGGGCGTGCTTGATGATGCCGCCGATGTAGAACAGCGCGAATTCCGACAGGCCTGCATAGCCGTCGCCCGCAAACAGGTTCTTGCCGTCTTTCCAGACCGACTGGTGCACGTGCATGCCGGAACCGTTGTCGCCAACGATCGGCTTGGGCATGAAGGTAGCGGTCTTGCCGTAGGCGTGGGCCACGTTCTGGATCACGTACTTCTGCAACTGGACCCAGTCGGCGCGCTGTGTCAGCGTGCTGAACTTGGTGCCGAGTTCCATCTGGCCCGCATTCGCGACTTCGTGATGATGCACTTCGACCGGAATGCCCAATGCTTCGAGCACCAGGCACATTTCGGAGCGCATGTCCTGGAAACTGTCGACTGGCGGAACCGGAAAGTAGCCGCCCTTGGTTGCGGGGCGATGGCCGGTGTTGCCGTGTTCGTATTCCTTGTCGGTGTTCCACGAAGCCTCTTCGGAATCGATCTTCACGAAGCAGCCCGACATGTCGTTCTTCCAGCGAACGCTGTCGAACACGAAGAATTCTGGTTCCGGTCCGAAGTAGGCCGTATCGCCCAGGCCGGAGGCCTTCATGTAAGCCTCGGCACGCTTGGCCAGCGAACGCGGATCGCGCTCGTAAGGCTTGCCGTCGACCGGGTCGATGACGTCGCAGGTGAGGATCAGCGTCGTTTCTTCAAAAAACGGATCGATGTTGGCGGTGTTCGGGTCGGGCATGAGCTGCATGTCCGACGCTTCGATGCCCTTCCAGCCGGCGATCGACGAGCCGTCGAACGCGTGGCCCGAAGTGAACTTGTCTTCATCGAAAGCGGATACCGGCACGGTCACGTGCTGCTCCTTGCCTCGCGTGTCGGTGAATCGGAAGTCGATGAACTTGACCTCGCTTTCCTTGACGAGTTTGAGTACATCGGCGACGGTCTTTGACATCAGGTTCTCCTGTTGGGATAGTGGTTGGAAACGCGGAAGAAATGAATGCAGGTTTTGTGCCATTGTCCCCTGAGCCTGGCTGGGTTCTGCGGCCCATGAGTCCAAAAGAAGGCGGTCGCTCGCCTTCTTGGTGCAATCGCAATTAACGCACCAATTCAGGGCCAAGACGCGCATCAAAGGTGCGCAACCCTTCCAGAAGCTGTGAATACGCAGCCTCGATCTCGCCGGGATCGCCCTTGACGCCCAATTCGATGTGCCGCCCGTAGGTCGGATGGTCGACGCTGGGCAGGCTGAACACCTTGATGCCCGCGTGTGTGCGCTCGATCTCTTCCATCAGCGGGGTGAGGGTGGCTTCCATCGCACCGAAGACGATGACTGATTTTTCAGCCGCCGAGCCGTGCGCAAAAAGCCCAGCGTAGCGACTGTCGAGCACCGATTCGATCATCGGCCAAGCCATCACCGGGAAGCCAGGAACGAAGTGCACGTCGGCCACGCTGAAGCCCGGAATCTTGTTGTACGGGTTGACGATGATGTTCGAGCCGAGCGGGAACACACCCATGTTCAAACGGTGCACGTTGTCGGGGCGATCGGGCTCGTAAGGTACGCCCGACTCACGGGCCGTGTCTTGCATCCGCTCGCGGATCAGCACCTCGGCCTCCGGGTGCAGCGCGAGCGGCACGCCGAGCGCCGCAGCAGCGCACTGGCGCGTATGGTCGTCGGGCGTGGCGCCGATGCCCCCGGTAGAAAAGACGATATCGCCGGAAGCGAAAGCCCGGGCCAGCGCCGCCGTGATGCGCAGTGGCTCGTCGCCGACGTATTCCGCCCAAGCCAGCGGCAGGCCGCGCGCGGCAAGCAGTTCTATGACTTTGGGCATGTGCTTGTCGACACGTTTGCCCGACAGGATCTCGTCGCCGACGATGATGAGGCCGAAGGCGCGCTTGGCCCCGGGACTGGATTGACGGGTCATGGGGAACTCCATTGGGAAGCCGATGCATCGGGAATCGAAGGAAGCGGAACAGCCGCAGTGTTGGCAGCCAGCGCCCCTCGCTGTGCCCGCAGCTGGTTGAGCGCATCGAGACAGTAATGTGCGAACCAGAGAGCAGAAAACGCAAACACGAGGGTATAGATCCAGATCGCGATCGGCACCAGCACGAAAAAAGCGGCCGCGAAAAGAATGCTGGACGCCCACACGATGCTCGGCGCCGCGCCGAGGTAACCGCATAGCACGCCGATGCCGAGCAACGGAAGCCGATGGGTACGCAGCAAGGTGGCCCGTTCTTCGGCACTGGCGTGTTCGGCCAGCGCGTCGAAGCTCATGACGCGGTAGGTGAGCCAGCCCCAGATCAACGGAGGCAGGATCAATACGAGCGGCGGAATCAGCCAAAGCGGCATCGACACGATAAGCGCGACCAGCGCCAATAAAGTGACGCCGATGGAGCGCGCGATGCTGCCGAGCATCGAGGCGCCCTTCTTCTGCTCCAGCGCCGGGAAGCGACGCTCCGCCACGAGGCGTGTCAAAGCCGGCGCCATGAAGGCGGCCACGACGATGAGCGACACGAGGACCAGCAACGGCGTGCTGGCGAGCACCACGGCAAGCGGCGCGAGGAACGTACGCGGGTCTGCCGAAAAGAGCCCGCCGATCCAGCCCCATACGCTGGACAACAGTGGCCAGGCGTCGAGCGCTTCACGCGTCCACGCAACGGCAGGCGCCCAGTAGAAATAGCCGATGCCGCCCGCCAGCACCGCCATCACGACAAGCGGCAGAAAGGACAGCAGCATCACGCGAGGCCGCAGGCAGTAAGCTACAGCGCGCCAAAAGGAATCGAGGAGTAAACGCATCGGCCGAGAGGATAACGCTGGCCAACGACCGCCAGCGTCAGCCGCGGCCCACCATGCGCTTCAGCGCGAACAATTGCTGCGCCCAGAAGCCGCGGCCGTAGTCGCGCAGCCGCCCGGATGCGTCAGGCTCGATCTGATCGCGAATGCCTGTCGCGTCGTAGCGCGGCTCGAAGTTGACGGTGCGAAATAGCATGTCCCACCACGGGAGCAGCACGCCGAAGTTGTGCCCGCCCAAAGTCTTTGCTCCGCCAGACTCGTGCCCGAGACCGATGCTGTGATGGAGCCGGTGAAAGCGTGGGCTGATCCACAGCCGCTCGCCGATGGCGCCGAAGCTCAATCTCAAGTTGGCATGTTGCAGGCTCTCGCTCAGCTGTGTGAAAGCGACCACGGCAATGAACTGGCCCGGCGCCACACCGATCAGCTGCGCCACGACCACGATGATGATGTCGTGGATCACGTCGTCGAGCAGGTGGTTGCGGTTGTCGCTCCACATCGTCATCTGCCGCTGCGAGTGGTGCAGCGAATGCAGGCCCCACCACCAAGTGAAGCCATGTTGACCGCGATGGATCAGGTATTCGACGAAGTCCAGCACCACGAGGTACATCGCAAAAGCGATCCACGGCACGTCGGTAACGCCCGGCCACAGTTCATCGAGATGCAGCGTGCCCCAGCCGGACCCACGCAGGCTGCCGAGTGCATCGTCGAACACCGGCTGCAGCAAGAAGAAGATCGCGAGCCTGAAAAACCCGAGGCGGTGGATCAACGTGTACAGGATGTCGGTGCGAATGGCGCGCTTGTCGACCACCAGCTCGGCCGGCCGCCAGCGTTGCAGTGGCCCGATGACTGCCAGCAGCACCAGAATCTGGATCAGCCCGACCAGCAGCCAACCCGTTGCGTCGAAAGCGTCTTCGGTCCAGCCACCGAGACCGACGGCATAAACGAGTGGCTGCACGGCCGACTCGAAGAACCAGCCCTGCAGCGCCGAAAAGTGATCTGTCAGCCACTCGACCATGATGTCACCTGGTCAAGGATGGGCCGCGATCCAGGCGCGGTAATCCGGATGCTGGCGCAGCGTTTCGAAGCAGAAGCCCTTGGCCTTGAGACCGGCGATGAGCGGCTCCAGATCGGCCGGCGCCCACGGGTCCTTGCGCGACCAGATGCCCAGGTGCGCGAGCAGGATATCGCCCGGCTTGATCGTGGCGAGCGACTGCGCGAGCAGTTTCTCGTTGCTGAACGTTTCGCTCGGCAGTTCGTCACCGAGGAAGCCTTCTGGCGCCCAGCCGACATGAGCGAAGCCGCAAGCGCGGGCGGCGGCGAGCAACTTCGGAGAGGTCTTGCCACCCGGTGCGCGAAACAACGGCAGCGGCTTCTTTCCCGTGATCAACGCCAATCGCTCCGACGACTTCGCGATGTTCTCGCAGTACTCCGCCGCGCTCCATGTGAACTCACGCCCGGCGAATGCGCCGGCCGAGGGCCGCACGCGAAAACGCGGCTCGACGCTTTTCTCGTCGCTGCGCCAATAGACATGGTCATAGGTGTGCGAGCCGAACTCGTTGCCTTCGGCCGCCCTCGCCTTCCACCATGCGGCCCAATGGTTGTCGAGGCTGTCGCCATCGGTCTGCGTGCGTTCGGCCGCGGCGAAGAACGTGACCCGCACGTTTTGGCGCTTAAGCACGTCGGCTACCAGTGGGGCGATGCCCATGTGACCGGTGTCGAGGGTCAGGTAGACGGGTTTTTCGCAGGGGTTCTGGGTGCCTGGAGTGCCCTGCGCTACTGCACTCACCGGCACCGCGCAGGCAACGATGAGTGCGACGAAAACACGCGCGAACTTAGTAGAGCTTGGCATGGTCCAGCGTCCAGACACCGTGAGGCGAACGCCCCACGTTGATTTGCCGAATCACCTTGTGGCTCGCCAAATCGACGATGCTGAGTTTCTTGGCCCAGCGCGAAGTCACATACAAAGTCTTGCCGTCGGCGGACACGTCCATGCAATCCGGGCCGCCAGGCACGGGATATTCGTCGGTCACCTTGAGCGTTTGAATGTCGATACGGCTGATCGTGTTGGCCACGCGGTTGCTGATGAAAACACTTCGTCCGTCGCCAGCCGCGCGGAAGGCATGCGCGCCCTTGCCGGTCGGGATCTTGCCAACCAGCTTGGGTTCCGCACCCGCCACGTCGAACACCTGAACGCTATCGCCTCCGGTAAGCCCCACCAGCAGCGTCTTACCGCCATGGATGCCGAAGATATCGGCCGGCATCGCGCCCGTGGGTGTACGCCAGCGGATGGCCTGCGTGGCGAGGTCTATCGAGATCAACTCGTCGCTGTCCTGCATCGTCACATAGGCGATCGTGCTGGTGCCGTCGATCCAGATGTGGCTCGGCGTCTTGCCGGTCGGGATGCGCTTGGCAAGCTTCAGGTCCTTGCCGTCCCAGCGGTAGATATCGACGTGATTGAGGCGGTTACCGGCTGTGACGAACCACTTCATGTCGCGCGAGAACTGCAGCTGGTACGGATCGATGATGCCGTAGACCACACGTTGCACTTCAGCTGTGTGCGGGTTCAAAAACGTCAGGGAATCACCCGCCGAATTCGCCACGATGACCGACTTCTCGTCTGGCGTCATGTAGATGTGATGCGGCTCCTTGCCGGTGGTGATGCGCTGCTTCTCGGTCCAGTCGTCGGGACTGATGACGCTGACGCTGGCGTCGAGCGAATTCAGAACAAAGATCGGAGGAAGCTCGGCGGCGACGGCCGGCCGAAAGAGGGGTGCCACGACAATGGCACACAGCAACAAAAAGCCCGCGAAGCGGCCGGTCGGCAGGACAAGAGAGCGCAAAAGAATGAGTCCGAAAGAAAGTTTTTCATTTTAACGGTCGACCCTGCCCATTGGCTGACGTCAGCGTGAGCTTCGAAGTGCCTCGACCTCGTCGGCGGCGAGCCAGCGCCACTGGCCCGCCGGCAAGGCGTCGGTCAACACGAGCGAGCCGATTCGCGAACGGTGCAATGCCTCGACGCGGTTGCCCACGGCAGCGACCATTCGCTTGACCTGGTGGTACTTGCCTTCGGTCAATGTCAGGCGCAATTGCAGCTCGCCGGTGGCTTCACACGCGGCCGCGCGCACGGGCTTGGGATCGTCGTCGAGTACAACGCCAGCCAGCAACTTGTCGACCTGGGCGGCATCGACGGGATGCTTGGTCGTCACCTCGTAAACCTTGGGCACATGGTGCTTGGGTGAACCCATGCGATGGATGAAATGGCCGTCGTCGGTCATCAGCAGCAGCCCGGTCGTATCCTGGTCGAGCCGCCCGACAGCCTGTACGCCCTGCACTGCGCCTTTATTGGGCCGAAGCCTCAAGGGCGAAGGCAGCAATGTGTAGATGCTCGGGTATGTCGAAGGCTTTTGCGAACACTCGGTGCCGCTCGGCTTGTGAAGCATGAGGTAAGCCTTGTCGTGGTACTCCCACGCCTTGCCCTGCACCGTGAATTGAAGGCCGGCGACGTCGATGTCGGCTGAAGGATCGGCGATCACGGCGCCGCCGATGATGACGTAGCCCTGCTGGACCAGCCCTGCGCAAACGCGCCGCGTGCCGAAGCCCTGGGTGTAGAGAATTTCTTGCAGTTGCACTTGTCAGTATCCGAGGGCCAGACCCGTGTTTCGTCGCGGGTCGTTGGCGCCATAAAAGCGGTTGTTGCCAACCGGTTTGCCGCCAAGCGACGGTGCCCCGACGAGGATGGCAGCCATGTGATTGGCAGGTTGCGGGGTGGTGAAACGGTGACCCATCTCGGTCAGCAATTTCAGGGTGTCCGGACTGAAGACGTAAGGTTCGGCGCTGGTCTCGTCGGGCATCCACTGCTGATGAAAGCGCGGGGCATCGACGGCTTCCTGCACGTTCATGCCGTAGTCGATGATGTTCACGATCGTCAGCAGTACCGCCGTGATGATCCGGCTGCCGCCCGGCGTGCCGAGCACCAGCACCGGCTTGCCGTCTTTGCTGACGATGGTCGGGCTCATAGAACTCAGCGGACGCTTGCCAGGCGCGATCGCATTGGCTTCGCCCTGTACCAGCCCGTACATGTTGGGCACACCAACTTTCGAGGTGAAGTCGTCCATTTCGTTGTTCAGCAAGACGCCGGTCTTCGCGGCCGTGACCTTGGCACCGAACCAGTCGTTCAGCGTGTAGGTCACCGACACCGCGTTGCCCCACCGGTCCATGATGGAGTAGTGGGTGGTGTTGCTGCCTTCGTGCGGCGCCACGCCGTGCTTGATGTCTTGCGAAATGCCGGCCTTCTTCGGGTCGATCGCAGCGCGGATCTTCACGGCATAAGCCTTGTCGAGCAACCGGTCGAGCGGGTTTTTCACGAAGTCCGGGTCGCCGAGGTAACTATTGCGGTCGACGTAGGCATGCCGCATCGCCTCGATCTGGTAGTGCACGGCCTGCGCAGAGCGGTAGCCCAACTCTTTCAGCGGATAGCCTTCGAGCACGTTCAGCATCTCGCAGATGATGACGCCGCCGGAACTCGGTGGCGGCGCCGATAGCACGTGGTAGCCGCGGTAGTCGCACTCGATGGGCGCCAGCTCGCGCGTCTGGTATTGGTCGAGATCGGCCTGTGTGATGAGCCCCTTGCCTGCCAGGCTCGACGCAACGATGGCGGCCGCGACAGGACCCTTGTAAAACCCGTTAGTGCCGTTGCGACTGATGGCTTTGAGCGTCGTCGCCAGATCTTTTTGCACGATCTTCTGGCCGACCGCAAAGGGCTCGCCGTGGTTGAGAAATATGGCGGCCGACGCGGCGTCTTTTCTGAAGGCATCGGTAGCCGTCCGAAGCATGTCGATGTCGCCCTGCCCCAGTGCGAAACCACGCTCCGCCAGCGCGATCGCCGGCGCGATCAGGGCGCCGCGCGGCATGGTGCCGTACTTCGAGCGCGCGAACTCGAGCCCCGACACGGTACCGGGAATGGCGACCGCCAAATGGCCGCGCGTGCTCAGCCCGTCGACAACGTTACCAGCGCGGTCCAGGTACATGTCTGCGGTTGCGGCCAAGGGTGCTTTTTCGCGAAAGTCCAGAAAGGTCTTGCGACCGTCCGCCAGCTCCAATGTCATGAAGCCGCCACCCCCCAGGTTGCCGGCCGCCGGATAGACCACCGCCAGTGCATAGCCGACCGCGACCGAAGCATCGACAGCATTGCCGCCGCGCTTCAGCACATCGACGCCGACCTTCGTCGCCAGGTGCTGCGCCGAAACGATCATGCCGTTTTGGGCGGCTACCGGCGCTTGCGACGCCGCATCGGCTTGCTGCGCTGTTGCGCTCCAAAAGACAAGGACGGCGGCAACTGCACATCGCCATCTCGATCGCCTCAAGTCGCCTGTCGTCCCCGTTCGAGACACGGTACCGCTAACGCTCATGCAACGAGCAACGCCTTGCGTCGCAAATCCGCCAGCGCCAGCTCGACCTGCTTCAGCGTGAACTCCTTGAGAGCATTGGCATCGGTGATCGGCTTGTCATCCTTGATGAAGCGAAGCCTTTCGGCCCGCGCTTCGCTGGCGAGATGCTCGGCCAATGCTTCATGAGAATGCGAGCCATCGAGCAGCGGCAACAGGCAGCGCTCTAGCAACGACAGCGCCACGGGTTCATGCCATTGGTTGCAGACGCTGGCAGCAGGTCCGGCGGTCAGCGCCAAGCCGGGTGCACGACGAATTGCCGCCAACGCGACAGGATGATCCGAAACGGCCATGGCCGCCGTCTTGGAGCCTCGCCGTATCCGCACCGCACCGAGGATCAGCAACTCTTCGAGCATGGCCGCGACAAGGGGCTCAACAGAGGTTCGCAGATCACCTGTGCGCTCGGCTACCGCAGCGATGAGCGCGTCGGTCGACACCGTGGCGGGATAGCTTTCATCGAGCACTTGCGCGACCGCCTTGTGCACTGGCAGGCGCAACGTCACCTTCAGGTTGCGCATCGCATTGCAGGGTTGCTCGCGGTTGTCGAGGGTCAGCGGCGTGCCGTCTTGCGCGCTGAAGGTCCCCGCATATTCGAGCTTGTCGTTGCGTTCGGGATCGAGGCGGTAGCGAATATCGCCGGCCCGTTCCTGCTTGACCAGCAGTGTCTGCCTGAACGTCCGGTTGACCAGAAAGTCGAGGTACTGCTCCATCAGAACCTGGCTGCCGCCGCACTCGCGCAGCAGCGGATCGCGAACCTTCTCGCCGTAGTTCTGGACGAACATCGACGAGGGTTCGGCATCGGCCAGGTAAGCCAGACCGTGGGCACCGGCACGCTCGACGAACTGCTTGAAATAGCACGGCGCATTGCAGGGCTCGAGAAACTCGTGCAGCAGATACGAGCTGTTCGCGCTGCGAACGATCGGCATCGTCTCTTCGAGCGTCTTCTTGAGCACGCTGTCGGGCCGAGCCGATTGCTCCAGAAACTCCAGCATGCCGCGCGCATAAGAGAGCTTCTCGTCGGGCTCGTCACGCGGCGCGCCGCGCAGAATCATCGCGTCGCGCACGATCTCACGCGCCTTCCAGCCCGGATAAACGTTGTAGCTGATGTATGCGACGCCATTCGGCGCGAGATTCTCTGAGCAGACGCGAAGAATGGCGTCCTGCACTTCGGGCGGTACCCAGCTGTAGACGCCGTGGCAGACGATGTAATCGAACTGCCCGAACGAAGCATCAATTGCAGCGATGTCGAAGGCACGCAGCGTGACATTGGCAAGGCCCGACAGCCGGATCGCGTCGACACCCTGCGAGATCTGCACCGTCGACAGGTCGATGCCCAGCGCAGTGGCTTCCGAATGCCTGGAAGCGAAAGGGATGAGGTTGCCGCCCGAGGCACAACCGAGTTCGAGCACGCGCGCGTGCTCCGGCCGCGGTGCATCGAGTCCGAACATGTACGCCAGCGCTTCGAGGTGTTCCACCGCCGTTTGGGGAAACGGGTGGGAGTCGTACGGCACCGAGTCGTAGTACCGGGTGAGTGCGGAGGTCAGTGTTTCCGACATGGCGATCCTGGTCATCGAGGTTGGCGAGGAACCCCGCCGAAACCCGACCGACTATAGCCGCGCTAAACCGCGGCTCATCGAGCTATGGAGGACGCGGTATCAACGGATCCCCAGCCGCGCCACGAGAAAGGGCCAACCGGTAAGAGTTGGCCCATCAAGGAAAGTGGTGGAGCTGGGGGGATTTGAACCCCCGTCCGCAAGCCTTCATCGCGCAGATCTACATGTTTAGCGATCTGATTTAAGTCTCGCCACCGATGTCGCGCAGTCGCACGCTACACCGGCCGCCAGCACCCTATTTTCTTGCCCCAACCCAAGGTACCCGGATCGGAGCCAGCCCATGTAATTATCTTTGCAGCCGGGAGGCTCTAGATTGCTCTAAAGCCCCCTTGCCCAGCCCATCGGCCTGCTGTTGCAAAGCTCACCGGCAATTAAGCGGCGAGTGCGAAACGTTCGTCGTTTGCAGTTAGTTTGTTTGAATCTGTTTTACGAGCGCATTCAGCTCGACATGCACCACTGCGATTCCGAACCCACGTCGAAACCAGTGCAGCCCCAAGTATTGTATTTTAGGCCTTATTCGCCCGCTGCAAGAGCGCCAGGAGCGCCATTGGAAAAGAGATGGTGGCATCGGCCTGCCAAAGCGTCACGTCAGCTTGCGCGCCCATATAACCGTACGTCGCCGCTACCGTCCACATTCCCGCAGCGCGGCCTGCGACGATGTCGCGCTCATCGTCGCCCACATACACGCATGCAGCCGGGTCTACCCCCAATCGACGGGCCGCTTCGAACAATGGCTCCGGATGCGGCTTGGAGAACGGCGTGGTGTCACCGCTGACGACAGCACCCGCAGTTGCGAACAATGGCATCGCGCCGGTGAGAGGACCGGTAAAGCGCGCCGACTTGTTGGTCACGACGCCCCAGGGAACGCCTCCAAATGTCAGCGCTGCGATGAGCTCGGGCACCCCGTCGAAAGCCAGCGTGTTCCTCAGCATCCGGTTTTCGTACTTGACGAAAAACTCTTCCCTCAAGGTAAGAAACTCCATCGCGTCCGGTGTGATGTCGAAGGCCACACCGAGCATGCCGCGGGCACCGGCGCCCGCCATTGGGCGGTATCGCTCCAATGGGATCGATGCCATGCCGCGGTCGGTGCGCATCTCATCAGCGGCAGCACCGAGATCAGGCGCGCTGTCGATCAACGTGCCGTCCAGGTCGAACAAAACGGCCTGGATATCGCTGGTCAACATCAGGCTGCAACCGCCAACGGCTTTTGCGTAGCGAACATGTAGTTCACGCTTGTGTCGGCGCTGAGCCAATAGCGACGGGTCAGCGGGTTGTGTTCCATGCCGCGCGTCTGCCGGAGATCCAACCCGGCCGCCCTGCAATGTGCCGCCAACTCGCTGGGGCGGATCATCTTCTGGTACTCGTGCGTGCCGCGGGGAAGCAAACCCAGCAAATATTCGGCTCCTACGATGGCGAACAGGAAAGACTTCGGACTGCGGTTGATCGTAGAGAAAAAGACCCAGCCGCCCGGCTTTACCAAGTTGGCGCAGGCTTGCACGACCGAGCCGGGTTCAGGCACATGCTCCAGCATTTCCATGCACGTCACGACATCGAAGGCGCCCGGCTGTTCTGCCGCGAGCGCCTCGGCGCTGACTTCCCGGTACTGGACGCTTCGGGTACCGGCTTCCAACGCATGCAATTGGGCGACTTTGAGTGCCTTTTCGGCAAGATCGACGCCAAGCACATCCGCCCCTTTGCGGGCCATCGAGTCGGCAAGAATTCCACCTCCACAGCCGACATCCAGGACTCGCTTGCCGCCAACGGGCACGATTGCATCGATCCATTCGAGTCGCAATGGATTGATTTCGTGAAGCGGTTTGAATTCGCTCTCCAAATCCCACCAACGGTGCGCGAGCTCCGAGAATTTGGCGAGTTCGGCGGGATCGGCATTCACTGTTTCGGTCATAACCAGATTATGAAGCGGCACAAACGTGTGGCCGTCAGGCATAAAAAAAACCCCGCCAAGGCGGGGTTCGTTTTCAGCCGATTCTTTCGAATCAGTTGGCGCGGGTACCGACCACTTCGATTTCCACGCGGCGGTTCTTGGCGCGACCTTCTTTGGTCTTGTTGTCAGCAACAGGTTGCGACTCGCCCTTGCCTTCGGTGTAAACGCGGTTGCGTTCGATACCTTGGGAGACCAGGAATGCCTTGACAGCTTCGGCGCGGCGAACCGACAGACGCTGGTTGTAAGGCACGGTGCCGATCGAGTCGGTGTGACCGACAGCGATGATCACTTCGAGATTGACGCCACGGATCTTGGAGACCAGGTCGGTCAGCTTGGCGCGACCTTCAGGCTTCAGGACCGACTTGTCGAAGTCGAAGAATGCATCAGCAGCGAAGGTAACCTTCGATGCGGCAACGGCCGGCGGAGCCGGAGCTGCGCCAGGCGCTGCGGGCACGACGCCAGCAACAGGAGGGGCAGCGGGGACGAGCGCGCCATCGCAACCCTCGGCAGCCGTTGCGGGCGTCCAGTTGGCATCGCGCCAGCAGAGTTCGTTGGTGCCGTTCTTCCACACCAGTTCGTTCGTGCTGTTTTGCCAGTTGTCGATCACGGCACCACCATCAGCAGCGGTAACACGCGTCTGCGCGCCGGCGGCCGTGGCGAGCGCAGCGACTGCAAACGTCATCGCCACTTTATTCAGTTTCTTCATGGTTCTCCTCTTGGGGAAAAAGCCGCAGCCGCGCTGCGAATCAAGGACGTTTTAAGTGACCACCACCCAAAACGTTGAGGCGATTGTGCCATAGGGTCTTTGGCAAACAGCTCGCTGGCGCCCTTGGAATCGTAGGACAGAGGCCGAATAGCCGCCTTGTGTTGCGGCGGTGCGACACCCCTTGAAGCGTAAAATTTCGCCTCCTTGCTGTCTGCGTGCCACCCATGACCTCGTTCGCCAAAGAAACCTTACCTATTAGTCTCGAAGAGGAGATGCGCCGCAGCTACCTGGATTACGCGATGAGCGTGATCGTCGGTCGCGCACTGCCCGATGCGCGCGACGGCCTCAAACCAGTGCATCGACGCGTGCTCTTCGCGATGCACGAACTCAACAACGACTGGAACCGGCCGTACAAGAAGTCGGCCCGTATCGTCGGCGACGTCATCGGCAAGTACCATCCGCATGGCGACCAGTCGGTCTACGACACCATCGTTCGCATGGCGCAGAACTTTTCGATGCGCCACATGCTGGTCGACGGCCAAGGTAATTTCGGATCGGTCGACGGCGATATGGCCGCGGCAATGCGATATACCGAAATTCGGCTCGCAAAAATTGCGCACGAAATGCTGGCCGATATCGACAAGGAAACGATCGATTTTCAGGACAATTACGATGGCTCCGAAAGAGAGCCTGCTGTTCTGCCGAGCAAGCTACCCAATTTGCTGGTCAATGGCGCCGGCGGAATTGCAGTGGGTATGGCCACCAACATCCCTCCGCATAACCTGAACGAAGTGGTCGACGCCTGCCTGCATTTGCTGCGCAATCCGACCGCCTCGATCGACGAACTGATGGAGATCATTCCGGGACCCGACTTCCCTACCGCCGGGATCATCTACGGCATCAACGGCATCAAGGACGGGTACCGCACCGGACGCGGCAAGGTCGTGATGCGCGCCCGCTGCCACTTCGAGGACATCGACCGCGGTCAGCGGCAGTCGATCATCGTCGACGAGCTGCCTTACCAAGTGAACAAGAAGACGCTTCAGGAGCGCATGGCCGAGCTGGTCCACGAGAAGAAGATCGAAGGCATCAGCCACATCCAGGACGAATCCGACAAGTCGGGCATGCGGCTGGTGATCGAGCTCAAGCGGGGTGAAGTGCCGGAGGTCGTGCTGAACAACCTCTACAAGCAGACCCAGCTACAGGACACTTTCGGGATCAACATGGTCGCGCTGATCGACGGTCAGCCCAAGCTGTGCAGCTTGAAGGATTTGATCGAGGTCTTCCTGACGCACCGCCGCGAAGTGGTAACGCGCCGCACCGTCTACACCTTGCGCAAAGCCCGCGAACGCGGCCATGTGCTGGAAGGCCTTGCCGTCGCACTCGCGAACATCGACGAATTTATTGCGATCATCCGCAATGCGCCAACGCCGCCGGTGGCCAAGTCCGAGCTGATGGCGCGCCCGTGGGACAGCAAGCTCGTGCGCGAAATGCTCACCCGCACACGCGCCGACGGCGGTGTGATCAACGCCGACGACTATCGGCCTGACGGGCTGGAGGCCGAGTTCGGCATGGGCGGCGACGGTCTGTACCGGCTGTCTGAAACGCAGGCCCAGGAAATCCTGCAAATGCGCCTGCAGCGCCTGACCGGCCTCGAGCAGGACAAGATCGTCTCCGAGTACAAAGAAGTGATGTCCGAGATTGACGACCTGCTCGACATTCTGGCCAAGCCAGAACGCGTTTCGACCATCATTGGCGACGAACTGGCGACCATCAAACAGGAATTCGGACAGACCAAGCTCGGCGCGCGCCGCAGCCAGATCGAGCACAGCGCTTTCGACCTGTCGACCGAAGACCTGATCACGCCCACCGACATGGTGGTTACGCTTTCGCACAGCGGCTATATAAAGAGCCAGCCTCTCGGCGAGTACCGGGCCCAGAAGCGTGGCGGCCGCGGCAAGCAGGCCACGGCGACGAAAGAGGACGACTGGATCGACCAGCTCTTCATCGCCAACACACACGACTACATCCTGTGCTTCTCGAACCGCGGCCGACTGTACTGGCTCAAGGTCTGGGAAGTCCCGGCAGGTTCACGCGGGTCGCGCGGACGACCGATCGTCAACATGTTCCCGCTGCAAGAAGGCGAAAAAATCAACGTCGTGCTGGCGCTGACCGGCGAAAAGCGCACCTTCCCTGCCGATCAATACGTCTTTATGTCGACCTCGATGGGAACGGTCAAGAAGACAACGCTCGACGAGTTCAGCAACCCGCGCAAGGCCGGCATCATTGCCGTCGACCTCGATCCGGGCGACTATCTGGTCGGCGCCGCACTGACAGACGGCAAGCACGACGTCATGCTTTTCTCAGACGGCGGCAAAGCGGTTCGCTTCGACGAAAACGACGTGCGCCCGATGGGCCGCAATGCACGCGGTGTGCGCGGCATGATGCTCGAAGACGGCCAGGGCGTTATCGCCATGTTGGTGGCGGAAGACGAGCAACAAAGCGTGCTGACGGCAACAGCGAATGGTTACGGAAAGCGCACAAGCATTACCGAATACACGCGTCATGGTCGCGGAACCAAAGGCATGATTGCGATTCAACAGAGCGAGCGCAACGGCAAGGTGGTTGCCGCCACTCTGGTGCACGCGGACGACGAAATCATGCTCATTACCGACAAGGGCGTGCTCGTTCGCACCCGTGTCGCCGAAATTCGCGAACTCGGTCGCGCGACGCAAGGCGTCACGCTGATCGGCCTCGATGAAGGCGCCAAACTCAGCGGTCTACAACGCATCGTCGAAAACGATGCCGTGGCCGAGCTCGAGCCCGGCACCGACGACACTTCCTCATCTTCAACGGAGAATCCCAGTGAATAAATTCAAACTTGCGCTGCTGACCACGGCGCTGGCCGCCAGTTCCATGGCCATGGCCCAGGACAAGGCGCCGCTCATTAAGCAGTTCATCGAGCTGCAACGCCCCGGAATCGAATCGCTTGCGCGCGGTTTGGTCGAACAGTCGAGTGCCCCAATCGCTCAGGCCGGTTCCGCTTACCTTCAAACTCAGGTGCCCGCCGACAAGCGCGAGGCTGCCGCAAAGGCTGCCGATGCCGAGCTCAAAAAGTATTTCGACGAGTCGTACCCCATCGTGCGCGACAAGGCCGTCGCACTCGCCCCTGACGCGCTCGGCCCCCTCATGGACCAGAGTTTTACCGCCGACGAGCTGAAGCAACTGGTCGCCTGGATCAGCTCGCCGTTGAGCAAGAAGTACCAGGAACTGAATCCGAAGATGCAGACCGCGCTGACCGAAAAGCTGGTTGCAGAAACGCGTTCGACCATCGAGCCGAAGATGAAGACGCTCGACGAGAACGTCGCCAAGGCTCTGGGTGCTCCGGTCGGAGGCGCTGCACCGGCCGCCAGCCGCCCTGCGCCACCCGCCAAAGCGCCTGCCAAGAAGTAATCAGGACCCGCTCGATAGCGATGACGCGCCCCTATAACTTCTCCGCGGGTCCGGCCGCGATGCCGGAGACGGTGCTCCAGCGCGCCGCCGAAGAAATGCTCGATTGGCACGGCAGTGGCATGGGCGTGATGGAGATGAGCCATCGCGGCAAGGAGTTTGGTTTGATCGCGATGCAGGCGGAGGCGGACTTCCGCACGCTGCTCGCGGTGCCCTCCAACTTCCACGTCCTATTCATGCAAGGTGGCGGTTTGGGTGAAAACGCGATCGTTCCTCTGAACCTTTCGCGTGGTACGACGGCCGACTTCGTGGTTACTGGCAGTTGGAGCGTGAAGTCGCACAAAGAGGCGCAGCGCTACTGCAATGCGAACATCGCTGCCAGCAACGCCGCGGACGGCCACACGCGACTTCCCGAGCCATCGACCTGGAAGCTCACAAGCGACACTTCGTACGTGCACGTGTGCACCAACGAAACGATCAATGGCGTCGAGTTTCAGGAATTGCCCGACTTGGCGGCACTCGGTTGCAAGGCGCCGCTCGTCATCGACTTTTCATCGCACGTCGCGTCGCGCAGCGTCGACTGGAGTCGCGTCGGCCTCGCGTTTGGCGGTGCGCAAAAGAACCTCGGTCCGGCCGGCCTGACGATCGTCGTGGTGCGCGATGACTTGCTCGATCGCGCGCTGAATATCTGCCCGAGCGCATTCAACTACAAGACGGTTGCCGACAACCATTCGATGTACAACACGCCACCGACCTGGGGCATCTATGTCGCGGGGCTCACGTTTCAATGGCTGCTGCATCAAACCGAGGGCGAGTTGTCGGGCGTTGCAGCGATGGAGCAACGTAACGCTACCAAAGCCAGCTTGCTCTATAACTTTGTCGACGGCTCGGCGTTCTACGACAACAAGGTCGACGCGAGCTGCCGTTCGCGCATGAATGTGCCTTTCTTCCTGCGCGACGAAAACCGCAACGAGGCGTTCCTGGCAGGCGCTCGCGACGCCGGATTGCTGCAGTTGAAGGGCCACAAATCGGTCGGCGGAATGCGCGCCAGTATCTACAACGCCATGCCGCTCGCGGGCGTGCAGGCGCTGGTGGGCTACATGCGAGAATTCGAGCGAACGCACGCCTGATTCAGCTGCGAATTCGATTTGATGACCGCCTCTGCTCCACCGTCCGACCCCTCCGTTCCCAATTCCGAAAGCCTTTTGGGGCTGCGCGTGCAGATCGATTCGCTCGATCAGCAACTGCTCGAACTGCTAAACCAGCGTGCACACGTCGCCGAACAGGTGGGTGAGATCAAGAAACGCGAGGGCACGCCATTCTTCAGACCCGATCGCGTCGCGCAAGTCATCGAAAAGATGCAGCACACCAATGCGGGTCCGCTGAAGGATTTGCATGTGGCGGCGATCTGGCGCGAAATCATGTCGGCGTGTCTGGCGCTCGAATCGCCCCAACGCGTTGCCGTGCTGGGGCCGGAAGGCACGTTCTGCGAACAGGCTGCCATCGAATACTTCGGCGGCGCAGCCGACCTCGTTTACTGCGCGAGCTTCGATGAGGTCTTTCATGCGACTGCTGCGGGCAGCGCGCAATACGGCGTTGTCGGGGTTGAAAATTCGACCGAGGGCGTCGTTACGCGGTCGCTCGATCTGTTCTTGCATTCGCCCGCTCATGTAGTGGGCGAAGTAAGCCTGCTGATCCGCCACAACCTGCTGCGCACGACCAATGTGCTGGACGACATCGAGGTCGTGCTGGCGCACCCGCAAGCGCTGGCGCAGTGCCAGACATGGCTTTCCAAGCATTTGCCAAATGCCGAGCGTCGCGCGGTGTCCAGCAACGCTGAAGGTGCCCGGCTGGCGTCAACGAATCCGGCCTGGGCTGCTCTCGCGAGCGAGCGCGCGGCGACGCGGTTCGGCTTGCACATCATCGCCCATGCTATTCAGGACGACGCCTACAACCGCACGCGCTTCGCCATCATCTGCCTGCCCGAAACGCTGGCGACACCGCCCATCTCGGGGCGCGACTGCACGAGCCTCGTGGTGTCCGTCACCAACCGTCCTGGCGCGCTGCACGACCTGCTCGTGCCGCTGAAGACCCACGGTGTTTCGATGACCCGATTCGAGTCGCGCCCTGCGCGCACGGGCCAGTGGGAGTATTACTTCTACATCGACCTTGACGGTCATCCGCTGCAACCCAATGTCGCCGCCGCACTTGCCGAACTGCGCACCACGTGCGCGTTCTACAAAATGCTGGGCGCCTACCCTGTGAACGCCTGACGCCGCAATGTTCGAGCAACTCGGTTTGATCGGCTGCGGACTCATGGGCGGCTCGTTTGCGCTGGCGTTGAAACGCGCCAAGCTGGTAAAGCGCGTGGTCGGCTACAGCAAGTCACCGTCAACCACGGAGCGTGCCAAACAACTCGGCGTCATCGACGTTGCAGCGCCCTCCGCGCTGCTCGCCGTATCGGGTGCTGATCTGGTGCTGATCGCGGTGCCCGTCGCTGCATCCGAGGCCACTTTCAAAGCGATCCGTCATGGCCTCTCGCCCGACACGCTGATCATGGACGTCGGCTCCACCAAAGGCGACGTGATCGAGGCGGCGCGGCGCGGGTTGCAAGACCAGTTTTCGAGCTTCGTTCCAGCGCATCCGATCACCGGCAAGGAAGTGGCCGGCATCGAGCATGCCGACGCGGGGCTCTACGCTGGTCGGCAGGTCGTGCTCACGCCAGTGAAGACAACGCTCCGCTCGAAAGTTCAGTGCGCGTCTCAGGTATGGACCGACATCGGCGCGCACGTCGTCACGATGACCCACCAGGATCATGATTTGGCTCTCGCCGCGGTCAGCCACTTGCCGCATCTGGTCGCTTTCGCTTTTACCAACGCAATTGCGGCGCACCCGCACGGCGCGCGCTTCATGGCGCTGGCAGGGCCGGGTTTTCGCGACTTTTCGCGCATCGCCGCCAGCGACCCTGCCGTGTGGCGCGACATCTTGCTGGCCAACCGCGAGCAGGTGCTGTTGCAGTCGCAGGCCTTCCGAAAGCAGCTGACGCAATTCGAGGCGCTGATTGCTTCGGGCGATTCTCAGGCGCTGGAAAACGCGATCGCCGAGGCAAGCCGAACGCGGGCGCAGTGGCAGCCGTCCGGCTCCTCTTCCGGCAACTGACGCCCGATGTTTTCGACGCCATTTCTCGACCTGCCCCCGCTGGTCGCAGCGGCAGGCACGGTGCAACTGCCCGGCTCCAAGAGCATCTCGAACCGGGTGTTGCTGCTGGCCGCGCTCGCGAGCGGCACGACGACGGTGCACGACCTGCTCGATTCCGACGACACGCGCGTGATGCTGGACGCCCTGGTCCAACTCGGGTGCGGTGTGCAGCACGACGGCGGCACCACGCGCATCGAAGGGTTGGGCGGTCAACTCGGCGTCGCTTCGGCGGCCCTCTTTCTCGGCAATGCCGGCACCGCCATGCGGCCGTTGACCGCCGCGTTGGCGCTGCTCGGCGGCGAGTTCGAACTGAGCGGCGTGCCACGCATGCACGAGCGACCGATCGGCGATCTGGTCGACGCGCTCACGCAGTTCGGTTGCCGCATCGATTACCTCGGCAACCCGGGCTACCCGCCGCTGCGGATTCATCCAGTCGACCACGTCGCGCTGGCGCTCGACACGCCGATCCGCGTGCGCGGTGATGTGTCGAGTCAGTTTCTGACGGCCCTGCTCCTGGCGCTGCCGCTGGCCGCGACGCGCGACATAGTGATCGAGGTCATGGGCGAACTGATTTCCAAGCCTTACATCGAAATCACGCTCAATTTGCTTGCGCGCTTCGGCATCTGTGTGCGCCGCGATGGCTGGGAACGTTTCACGATTCCTGCCGGCAGCTGCTATCGCTCGCCAGGCGACATTCATGTCGAGGCCGATGCTTCGTCTGCCAGTTACTTCATTGCTCTGGGTGCGATCGCGACCGGAGGCGCGAAAGCCGCGGATGGCCCGAGCAGCGCAGTGGCCTCGCTCCGCATCGAAGGGGTCGGTGCCGACTCCATCCAGGGCGACATCCGCTTCGTCGAAGCCGCGCGGCAAATGGGCGCCGACATCACGAGCGGCGCCAACTGGCTCGAAGTGCGGCGCGGTGCCTGGCCGCTGAAGGCAATCGACCTCGACGCCAATCACATCCCCGATGCCGCCATGACGCTGGCCGTGATGGCGCTCTACGCCGACGGCCCGAGCACGCTGCGCAACATCGCCAGTTGGCGCGTGAAGGAAACCGATCGTATCGACGCGATGGCGAACGAACTGCACAAGTTGGGCGCCACCGTAGAGGCCGGACCGGACTTCATTCGCGTACATCCCTTGCCAACGGGCGGCTGGCACGCCGCCAGCATCCACACGTATGACGATCACCGCGTCGCCATGTGCTTTTCGCTAGCCGCGTTCAATCCGGATCGAATCGGGGTTCGCATCCTCGATCCACATTGCGTAGCAAAGACCTTTCCCGACTACTTCGAAACGCTGTTTTCGGTGGTCGAGCCTGCATCTGTGCCGGTCATCTGCATCGATGGCCCGACCGCTTCGGGCAAAGGCACGCTGGCGGTCGAAGTTGCGTATCGGCTCGGCTACCACTACCTTGATTCCGGCTCACTCTATCGCGTGACCGGCCTCGCGATGCGACGCCAAGGTTTCATGCCCGAGCCCCAGCACGAAGCGCAAATCGCAGACATGGCGCGCTCGCTGCCGCTGCGTTTCGTCGAAGGCAAGGTCATGCTCGCCGACGAAGACGTGACCGACGCGATTCGCAGCGAAGCCGCCGGTATGGACGCGTCGCGCGTGTCTGCATTGCCGGCCGTGCGCGAGGCCTTGTCCGCCCTGCAAAGGAGCTTTCAGCGGTTGCCCGGACTGGTGGCCGACGGGCGCGACATGGGCACCGTCATCTTCCCCGATGCGCCGCTCAAGGTTTACCTCACGGCCAGTGCCGCCCACCGCGCCGAGCGCAGGTATAAGCAGTTGATTTCAAAGGGTATTTCGACTACACTCGACAGTCTTCGCGCTGACTTGGAGGCACGCGACGCAAGGGACTCATCCCGCAGCGTTGCGCCTCTCAAACCCGCGCAAGATGCCCGCCGCTTGGACAACTCCAGCCTTTCGATCGAACAGTCGGTCGTCCAGGTGTTGGCTTGGTGGCAGCAAACGCAGCCCTTCAAGGAAGCTTGACCGGCTGCGTGGTTCCAGCCGGTCCCTGCCGCGCGACAAGCGCACCGGCCTGCTGGTTTTTTTAACTCAACCCGGGCTACTTGCCCACAACCGCCGTCTACAGAACTTACGCAGCCGCACGCAATTTCGCACTGGCGCCTGCTCACCCTGCCTGACGGAAGGAACCATAAATGTCTGAATCTTTTGCTGAACTGTTCGAAGAATCGCTGAAGCGTTCCGAGATGCGTACTGGCGAGGTCATCACGGCCGAAGTCATCCGCGTCGAACACAACCACGTCGTCGTTAACGCCGGGCTCAAGTCCGAAGCGTACGTGCCGATCGAGGAGTTCAAGAACGACAAGGGCGAGCTCGAAGTGCAGGCCGGCGACTTCGTTTCCGTTGCCATCGGCAGCGTCGAAAACGGCTACGGCGACACCATCCTGTCGCGTGACACCGCCAAGCGTCTCGCTTCATGGCTGGCGCTTGAAAAAGCCCTGGAATCGGGCGACTTCGTCACCGGCACCACCAGCGGCAAGGTCAAGGGCGGCCTGACCGTTCTGGTCAACGGCATCCGCGCATTCCTGCCGGGCTCGCTGATCGACACGCGTCCTATCAAAGACCTGACCCCGTACGAAAACAAGACCCTCGAATTCAAGGTCATCAAGCTCGATCGCAAGCGCAACAACGTGGTCTTGTCGCGTCGCGCCGTGGTCGAAGCCAGCATGGGCGAAGAACGCGCCAAGCTGATGGAAACATTGAAGGAAGGCGCAGTCGTGCGCGGTGTCGTCAAGAACATCACCGAATACGGTGCGTTCGTCGACCTCGGCGGTATCGACGGCCTGCTGCATATCACCGACATGGCATGGCGTCGTGTTCGCCACCCAAGCGAAGTCGTCCAGGCCGGCCAGGAAATCACCGCCAAGATCCTCAAGTTCGACACCGAAAAGAACCGTGTCTCACTGGGTCTGAAGCAAATGGGCGACGACCCATGGATGGGCGTTTCGCGCCGGTACCCTCAATCGACCCGCCTGTTCGGCAAGGTCACGAACATTGCCGACTACGGCGCGTTCGTCGAACTCGAACCCGGCATCGAAGGCCTGGTGCACGTCTCCGAAATGGACTGGACCAACAAGAACATCGCTCCGAACAAGATCGTCTCCCTGGGCGATGAAGTCGAAGTCATGGTCCTGGAAATCGACGAAGACAAGCGCCGGATCAGCCTGGGCATGAAGCAGTGCAAGGCCAATCCGTGGCAAGAGTTCGCGCAAAACACGAAGCGTGGCGACCGCGTCAAGGGCCCGATCAAGTCGATCACCGACTTCGGCGTGTTCGTTGGCCTGGCAGCAGGCATCGACGGCCTGGTTCACCTCTCCGACCTCTCGTGGAACGAAACCGGCGAAGCCGCTGTTCGCAACTACAAAAAGGGCCAGGAAGTCGAAGCGCTCGTGTTGGCAGTCGATGTCGACCGCGAACGCATCAGCCTCGGCATCAAGCAGCTCGACAGCGATCCGTTCACCACCTTCACGACCGTGAACGACAAGGGCCAGATCGTCACCGGCAAGGTCAAGACCGTCGACGCCAAGGGCGCTGAGATCGACCTCGGCGAAGACATCCTCGGCTACCTTCGCGCCAGCGAAATCTCCCGCGACCGCGTGGAAGATGCTCGCAACGTGCTGAAGGAAGGCGACGAAGTCACTGCTGTCGTGTTGAACGTGGACCGCAAGACCCGCAACATCCAGCTGTCGATCAAGCAGAAGGACATGGTCGACGAACAAGGCGCCATGGCCAACCTGAGCCAGCAGTCGGCACGCGAAAACGCGGGCACCACCAGCCTGGGCGCCCTGTTGCGCGCCAAGCTTGACAACAACGACAGCAAGTAAGCTGCGTCCGCAAGACAGAGCCGGCCAGGTGGCCGCTCTGTCTTTTTTTTCGCCTTCGTTTTTCTTGCGGCCTATGACACGCTCTGACCTCGTCGAAGAACTTGCAGCCCGATTCGCGCAACTGACACATCGCGATGCCGAATACGCGGTCAAGACGATTCTCGACGCCATGAGCGAAGCGCTCGTGCGCGGGCATCGCATCGAGATTCGCGGCTTCGGCAGCTTCTCGGTCAATCGGCGACCGCCGCGCATCGGACGCAATCCACGCTCTGGCGAGAGCGTGCAGATCCCCGAAAAGCGGGTGCCGCATTTCAAGCCGGGCAAGGCACTGCGCGAAGCGGTAGATGCTCGCACCGCCGAGCTCGACGCCGCGAGCCGCAAGGCCTGATGGCAAAATCGTCGCGCCAACGGGGATGCGCATGAAATACCTCCTGTGGCTGCTCAAGGCAGCCATTTTTTTTACCCTCTTCGCCTTTGCGCTGAACAACCAGCAAGACGCGACGGTCTATTTCTTCTTCGGTACCTTCTGGCGCGCACCGCTCGTGCTGGTCGTGCTGGCCGCATTCACGGGTGGCCTGGTGGTCGGCGCCCTCGGCATGCTGCCTGGCTGGTGGAAGCACCGCGTCGCCGCAACCCGAATCCCGGAGACGCTCCCCGTCGCAACGGCAGCCCCGGCGGCTAACGTGGAACTGCCTGTGGCACGACAACATGGACTTTGACTTCAGCTGGCTATTGCTCGGCTTGCCGATCGCTTTCGTTCTCGGCTGGCTGGCATCGCGCTTCGACCTGCGACAGTTGAAGCTCGAGAACCGTCAGGCACCCAAGGCCTACTTTCGCGGCCTTAACTTTCTGCTGAACGAACAGCAGGACCAGGCCATCGACGCCTTCATCGAAGCCGTGCAGAACGACCCCGATACGCAGGAACTGCACTTCGCGCTCGGCAACCTTTTTCGACGGCGCGGCGAGTACCAGCGCGCTGTGCGGGTACATGAACATCTGCTCGGACGCGGCGACCTGAGCCGAGCTGACCGCGACCGCGCGCAGCACGCATTGGCGCAAGACTTCCTGCGCGCCGGCCTGCTCGATCGCGCAGAAGCCGCACTGCAAAAGCTCGAAGGCACACGCTATGAGAACGAGGCCCGTTTGTCGTTGTTGGCAATCTACGAGCGCTCGCGCGAATGGGCGCAAGCGGCCGAGGTCGCGCAAAAACTCGATGACTCGGACCAGGCCAGCTACGGCACGCGCCGCGCCCATCATCTGTGCGAGCAAGCCGCCGAGCAGACCGCAGCGGGCGACCTTTCTGCTGCAGCGCAGTTGCTCGCTCAAGCGACCGCTCTGGCGCCGCAAGCCCCACGGCCGGCCATCGACACGGCCAACCTTCAACTGCGCAATGGCGAGTCGGCAGCGGCCTTCGAAACATTGATGGCCCTGTCGGAAGCTGCGCCGCTGGCGTTGCCGCTCTTCGCCGCGTCGTTGCAGCAGGCTGCCGTAGCGTCACAACGTGCCGGAGAAGCGCTCGCGTTGCTGCAGCGCCGTTATGCCGCGTCACCATCGATCGACGTGCTCGAGGCCGTCATCGCGCTGGGCGGCACGCCGATCCTGCCGGACGATCTCACCTCAGCCGAAGCACCGACGCCACGAGACGGCTACATCGCGCATTTGACCCATCAGCCCTCGCTTGTGGCCGCATCGCGCTGGCTCGCGGGGGAAACGCTGACCCACGAACAGTTTCATCCGCAGGTTCAACGTGCGCTTGACCAGGCCACACGGCCACTGATGCGCTACCGGTGTGCCGCTTGCGGCTTCGAGGCGCACCAGTATTTTTGGCACTGCCCAGGCTGCCAGGCATGGGACAGCTACCCGCCGCGACGTGTCGAAGAACTGTGAGTAAGAGCCAACAGAACGCTGAGCCTCACCCCAAGATTTGATGAGTTTTTGCGGCGTGGGTATTGAGACATTTGATTGGGAAATCCCGGTCAACGCCCGTTGTCGCGACTCCGTTGAAACGAAGCCGGCGCGTCTTGCGCCGTGCTTTCACATCAATAAATCAGGGAGTAGTAATCATGTTCAAGAAATTTGCAGCGGCTCTGGCCGCCATGGTGTTCGCAGTCGCTTCGTTCGCCGCAGTCGATGCCAATAAGGGTACGGCCGCAGAACTCGATGGCCTCAAAGGTGTCGGCCCCGCGATGTCGAAGCGCATCATCGATGCGCGCACCACCAGCCAGTTCAAAGACTGGCCCGACCTCATGAGCCGCGTCAAGGGCGTCAAATCCAAGACGGCAACCAAGCTTTCCAACGAAGGCTTGACCATCAACGGTGAAGCTTTCAAGGGCGCAGTCGATGCAGCACCGGCGAAGTCAGCTAAGAGCGCAAAGGTCGCCGTCAAGGAAGACGCCAAGCCGAAGGTCGCCGCCAAGCCGTGATCAGATCACGTGCTGCGATTTCAAAACGAAGTCAGCAGCAAAGAAAAAGCCGCCTTCGGGCGGTTTTTTTGCGTCTGCGTCGTCTGCGTGCTCACGTCGGTGCCGGTGCCGGTGCAATGACGGCATCGGCATGATCGTCCGGCCCTGCGCCGTCATGCTGCAGAACATGACCGGCAAGGACAGCAACGTGATCGCCAAGGCGGCCATTCCGTTCTTCTTTTGTTTGGTAGTCTGCATCGCGCTCATGACGATTTTCCCGAGTATCGTGACCCTCCGTCCCCACCTGATGATGGGCGTAGAAAAGTAACCAAACCATGTTCCTGCAAGGCCTCGCCATCTGCATTGCCGCGTGCGTCGGCGCTTTGTTGCGGTGGGGCGTGCAGCTCTGGCTCAACCCCGGCGGCACCTTGCCGTGGGGCACGCTGGCAGTCAATCTGGTCGGCGGCTTCCTGATCGGAATCTGCATTGCGGCCTTCGACGCCTTTCCCGATATCGACCCTGCCTGGCGCCTGATGGCGATCACCGGCTTTCTCGGCACGCTGACCACGTTTTCCAGCTTCTCCGCCGAGGTGGTCGGCATGCTGCTGCAGGGTCGCGCTGGCCTGGCGCTCGGAACCGTCGCGCTGCATCTCGGCGGCTCGCTCTGCCTGACCTGGCTCGGCTTTCGCGCGGCCCAATCCGTGCTTGCGTGAGTCGGGAAGTGCCTGTGACAGCGCACCCATGCAACGCACACCAAATGCCAAAGTAATACTTCTTCAATAAGGTCCGCCGTCGATTCCCTGGAATAAACACCCGTCTCCATGGTCCAGTTGGCTATCTAGACGTCATCACAGCGCAGCAATCGTTGTTGACGAGTGAGCGGCAGGCCGCGCAATTGATCGGCCAGCGCCTGCTGACATCGGT
The DNA here is from genome assembly GCF_035018885.1 of Variovorax sp. LG9.2. NCBI lineage: Bacteria > Pseudomonadati > Pseudomonadota > Betaproteobacteria > Burkholderiales > Comamonadaceae > Variovorax > Variovorax sp. LG9.2. Next base: position 65,475 of record NZ_JASJXB010000013.1, read on the forward strand.
GTTTCTGGTGAAAGCATTGGGCGGCGACTGGCAGCCAGATGCCAATCTCGAGGCCGGTCGGCAAAGCCCGAAAAACTAGCGCAGTTCGCAAGGCTCGTCCAACAAGGCGGTCGATAGAATCATTCTCGATGCCCCTGGTTTTCCTCGTCGTCCTCCCCTTCGTTGCCAGTCTGCTGGCGGCGCTGCTGCCGTCCAATGCGCGCAATCGGGAGTCGACACTGGCAGGGCTTGTCGCGTTGGGCTGTGCGATTCAAACGGCCTGGTTTTTTCCGCGACTGGCCAACGGCAACGTGCTGCGGCAAGAGATCGAATGGTTGCCCGAACTGGGCCTCAATCTCGTGTTTCGCATGGATGGCTTCGCATGGCTGTTCTGCATGCTGGTGTTGGGCATCGGCGCGCTGGTGGTGCTCTACGCGCGCTACTACATGTCGGCGTCGGACCCGGTGCCACGCTTCTTCTCGTTCTTCCTCGCATTCATGGGCGCGATGATGGGCGTGGTGCTCTCGGGCAACCTGATGCAGATGGTGTTTTTCTGGGAGCTCACCAGCCTCTTCTCTTTCTTGCTGATCGGATACTGGCACCACCGGCGCGACGCCCGACGCGGCGCTCGCATGGCGCTCACCGTGACAGGTGCCGGCGGGCTCTGCCTGTTGGCCGGCGCGCTGGTGCTGGGCCGCATCGTTGGCAGCTACGACCTCGATGTCATACTCGCTTCGGGCCAACTGATCCGTAGCGACACGCTCTACCCGGTCGTGCTGGTGCTGGTGCTGCTCGGCGCCTTCACCAAGAGCGCGCAGTTTCCGTTTCACTTCTGGCTGCCGCGCGCCATGGCGGCGCCGACCCCCGTGTCGGCTTACCTGCATTCGGCCACGATGGTGAAGCTCGGCGTGTTCCTGATGGCCCGGCTGTGGCCGGTCCTGTCGGGCACTGAAGAATGGTTCTGGCTGGTCGGTGGCGCGGGCGCCATCACGCTGCTGCTCGGTGGCTTCATCGCGATGTTCCAGCGCGACCTGAAGGCGCTGCTCGCTTACTCGACCATCTCGCACCTCGGCCTCATCACGCTGCTGCTCGGGCTCAACAGCCCACTGGCTGCGGTGGCAGCCGTCTTCCACATCATGAATCACGCGACCTTCAAGGCGTCGCTGTTCATGGCCGCCGGCATCATCGACCACGAGAGCGGCACGCGGGATATCCGCAAGCTGAGCGGGCTGCTCAAGCTGATGCCGATCACCGGCACGCTGGCGATCATCGCGAGCGCATCAATGGCCGGCGTGCCGCTGCTCAACGGCTTTTTATCGAAGGAAATGTTCTTCGCCGAAACCGTGTTTATTCAATCGACTCCGTTGATCAACTGGGGCCTGCCGATTCTGGCGACGCTCGCGGGCATCTTCAGCGTGACCTATTCGGCGCGCTTCGTGTTCGACGTGTTCTTCGGCCCGACCTGCGCGTCGCCCGACGTGCCACGTACGCCGCACGAGCCGCCGCACTGGATGCGGGTGCCTGTCGAACTGCTGGTGTTGCTTTGTCTGGTCGTCGGCGTCGCGCCCGCCTGGTCGATCGGCGCGCTGCTGGCGACCGCGGCCGCGCCGGTGGTCGGTGGCGAACTGCCCAAATACAGCCTGGCGGTGTGGCACGGTTTCAATCTGCCGCTGATGATGAGCTTCGTCGCGCTGGTCGGTGGTGCGGCGTTGTACCTGCTGCAGCGCAAGCGCCGCGCGGCGGGCGCCCTGGAGCAAACACCGTTGCTGCATCGGTTCGATGGCCAGCGCATGTTCGAGCATGCGCTCGCACAGTTGAGCGAGGCAGGCCGCCGCAGTCGGCGTCTGCTCGGCACGCGCCGGCTGCAGTCGCAACTGCTGCTGCTCATCGGCTTCGCTGTCGTTGCCGCAGGCGCTGCGCTCTGGCAAACGCCGGCGGTACGCGGTGGCCGCGAGTTGCTGCCGTTCTCCCCGATGTTCGCCATGACCTGGCTCATCGGCATCGTGTGCGCGCTGGGCGCAGCGTGGCAGGCCAAGTTCCACCGCCTCGCCGCGCTCATGCTGGCGTCGGGCGCCGGGCTGGTCTGCTGCATCACTTTCATCTGGTTCTCCGCGCCCGACCTGGCGCTGACGCAACTGGTTGTCGAGGCCGTCACCACCGTGCTGATGCTGCTCGGCCTGCGCTGGCTGCCGATGCGCAAAGAGGCAACGCAGCCGGCCCGCACACAGCTGCGGCAATGGAGTCGCCGCGGTCGCGACGTGCTGCTTGCGACAGCGGCGGGCGCGGGTATGGCGTCGCTCGCGTGGCTCTTCATGACGCGGCCGTTTCCGCTCAGCATCTCGCCCTTCTTTCTTGAACATGCACAGACCGAAGGCGGCGGCACCAATGTCGTCAACGTGATGTTGGTCGACTTCCGCGGCTTCGATACCTTCGGCGAGATCACCGTGCTCGGCGTGGTCGCACTCACGATCTACGCACTGCTGCGCCGCTTTCGGCCGGCGCCCGAATCGATGGCCTTGCCGGCGCAACAACGCGCGCAGGACGACGGCAGCAGCGACCTGCTCAACCCGCGGCTCGCCAAAGACACGGCCGTCGGCTACCTGATGGTGCCGGCCGTGCTGGTGCGCCTGCTGCTGCCGCTGGCGGTGCTGGTGTCCATTTACTTCTTCATGCGTGGTCACAACGCGCCGGGCGGCGGCTTTGTCGCCGGGCTGGTGATGTCGGTCGCGCTGCTGCTGCAGTTCATCGTGTCGGGCACCGAATGGGTCGAGGAGCACTTGCGCATCTATCCGCGGCGCTGGATCGCCATCGGCCTGTTGCTGGCGCTGGTGACCGGCGGTGGGTCGGTGGTGTTTGGCTATCCGTTCATGACGACGCACACCGCGCACCTGCATCTGCCCCTGCTGGGCGAAGTGCACGTGCCGAGCGCGCTCTTCTTCGACATCGGCGTGTTCGCACTGGTGCTCGGCGCCACCATGCTGATCCTGACGGCGCTCGCGCACCAATCGGTGCGCAGCCACCGCTGGGCCGAAGAGCAGGACGAGCGCGACGCCGAGGCCAAAGCGTCGGCCTTATCCGCCCCACCCGCGGAGGCCGCTGCCTGATGGAACTCGTTCTCGCCATCGCGATCGGCGTGCTCACCGGCTCCGGCGTCTACCTGCTGCTGCGCCCGCGCACGTTCCAGGTCATCGTCGGTCTCACGCTGATGTCGTATGCCGTCAACCTGTTCATGTTTAGCACCGGCCGGCTGGCGGTCGACAGTGAACCGGTGCTGATGAAGGGGCTCAAGGCCACGCTCGCCAACACCGCCGATCCGATGCCGCAGGCGCTGGTGCTCACCGCCATCGTCATCGGCTTCGCGATGACCGCGTTGTTCCTCGTCGTGCTGCTGGCCTCGCGCGGACTGACCAGCACCGACCACGTCGACGGCGAAGAGGTCCGGCGTGAATGAGCTGACCCACATGCTCGACCGGCTGCTCGAGTTCAGCATGCCGCACCTAGTCGCTGTGCCGATCCTGGTGCCGATGTTCACCGCCGCGCTCATGCTGCTGCTGGGCGAACAGCAGCGACGGCTCAAGTCCGCGGTGAGCGTGATCTCCGGCCTGGTCGGCCTGCTGGCGGCGCTGGCGTTGCTGCGCTGGGTCAACGCACCCGACACCGGCACCGGGCCGGGCTCCATCGGCGTCTACCTGCCCGGTAACTGGAAGGCACCCTTCGGCATCGTGCTGGTGGCTGACCGGCTCTCCACCATGATGGTGGCACTCACCGGCGTGATCGCTTTCGCGGCATCGATCTATTCGACCTCCCGATGGGACCGTGCCGGCGTGCACTTTCATCCCTTGCTGCAACTGCAGTTGATGGGCCTGAATGGCGCGTTCCTCACCGGCGACCTGTTCAACCTCTTCGTGTTCTTCGAGGTGATGCTGGCGGCTTCCTACGGCTTGCTGCTGCACGGCTCTGGCCGTTTGCGGGTGCAGGCAGGCCTGCATTACATCGCGATCAACCTCGCGGCGTCGTCGCTGTTCCTCGTCGGCGCAGCGATGCTCTACGGCGCGACAGGCACGCTGAACATGGCCGACCTCGGCATGCGCATCGCGCAGATCGCGCCGGCCGACCGCGGCCTTGTACATGCGGCGGCCGCCATCCTGGCGACGGCCTTCTTCGCGAAGGCGGGCGCGTGGCCGCTCAACTTCTGGCTGGTGCCGGCGTACAGCGCCGCCGTATCGCCGGTCGGTGCGGTGTTCGCGTTGCTCACCAAGCTCGGCATCTACACGATCCTGCGTTTGTGGACCACGCTCTTCGCGCCCGACACCGGCCTGTCTGCGCAATTCGGCCAGGGCGTGCTCATCGGTGTCGGCCTCGTCACGCTGTGCATCGGCGCGCTCGGTATCGTCGGCACGCAGCGGCTGTCGAACCTCGCCGGCTACAGCGTGCTCATCTCCGCCGGCACGCTGCTCGCTGCGGTCGGGCTGGGCGACCCGGCCGTGTGGTCCGGTGCGCTCTACTACCTGGTGAGTTCGACCCTCGCGGTCAGCGCGTTCTTCCTGCTGATCGACATGATCGAGCGCTGGCGCAACGCCGGCGTGAGCATCGCGCCGCACGAGCAATCGGGCAATGCCCCCTTTTTGGCCGAAGATCTGAAGCCGCTCGCCGGCGTCAACCTCGACGACGAACAGCAGGCGCTCTATGGCCGCGCCATTCCGGCCGGCATCGCGTTCCTCGGCCTGAGCTTCATGGCCTGCACGCTGTTGCTGGCGGGCTTGCCACCGCTCTCCGGCTTCGTCGGCAAGTTCGCGATGCTGTCGGGACTGCTCGATGCACCCGTGGTGACGCCGGCCGGCATCGCCTTCATGGTGCTTCTGATCACCTCGGGCTTCCTGACGTTGCTCGCGTTGAGCCGCGCCGGTATCCGGCATTTCTGGACGCAGGTGCACGCGACCATGCCTTCGTTGCCCGCGCTCGAAGTGCTGCCCGTCGCGGCGCTCCTGGTCGCCGCCGCAGCCTGGACGATTGCCGCCAACCCGGTCATGCACCACGCGATCGAAACCGCCAATGGGTTGCACACGGCCACGGCCTATCGGCACGCGGTGATGAACGCGAGGCAGGTTGCCAATCCAGTACCCAAACGTGCAGCCGCCGCGCCGGGCCCAGTTTCTGGTGAGGTCGTGCAATGAAGCGCTGGCTGCCCTCGCCGCCGCTCTCGCTCGCGCTCTTCATCGTGTGGCTGCTGCTCAACCAGTCGATGGATTTCTCGACGCTGTTGCTCGCCGCCATCCTGTCGATCGCGGTGCCGCTGCTCACGCGCAGCCTGCGCCCCGCCACCGTGCGCATGCAACGGCCCGGCGTCGCGCTGATGCTCGTCGGGCGCGTCATGGTCGACCTGTCGGTGTCGGCATGGATGGTCGCTCGCATGCTGCTCACCCGCCGCACCGCAGACATCCACTCTGCATTCGTCAAGGTGCCGCTCCAGATGCGCGACCCCAACGGCCTGGCCGTGCTGGCGATGATCCTGTGCCTGACGCCCGGTACTGCGTGGGCCGAGCTGTCGTTCGACAGCTCCGTGCTGCTGATCCACGTGTTCGATGTCGACGACGAGGCCGCATTCATCGCGCAAGTGCAGCAAAGGTACGAGCGCCCCCTCATGGAGATTTTCGAATCATGACGCCGGTGCTGCTCTGGGCGCTCAAGCTGGCACTGCTGCTGCTGGCGGTCGCGATGCTGTGCGCGCTCGCCCGCCTGACGATCGGTCCCACCGCTCAGGACCGCATCACCGCGCTCGACTGTCTCTACATCAATGGCATGCTGATGATGCTGGTGCTCGGCATCGTGTACGCGAGCAATGTGTACTTCGAGGCGGCGCTGCTGATCGCGCTGTTCGGCTTCGTCGGCTCGACGGCGTTGGCCAAGTTCTTGTTGCGTGGCGAGGTGATCGAATGAACGACGCTTTTCTCGGCGGCCCGTTGCCGCTTTGGGCAGAGATCGTCACCGCGGTGTTCGTGGTGGTCGGCGCCGCCTTTGCCGCCATCGGCTCATTCGGGCTGGTGCGCCTGCCGACCTTTTTCCGGCGCATCCATGCGCCCACCATCGGCGCCACGCTGGGCGTGTGGTGCATGACGATCGCGACGATCGTCTACTTCTCAGTGCAGGGCGGCAACCTGTTCTTGCACGCTCTTCTCATCACAGTTTTCGTCGCGCTGACGGCACCGGTGACGACGATATTTTTGATGCGAGCGGCCTTGTTCAGAGAGCGACAAAAAGGGGGCGATGTTCCGCCGGCGTCGAAACGCGATTAAGGTGGCGCTCATGAGCAAATCGATCATTGCCCGGCTCGGGCTGTCTGGCCTGCTGGTTCCACTTGGCATGGCCTGCTTCGCCTCCGCGCTCGCGCAAGACGCACCGAAAGTCCCGATCCAGACCGATGACAAGGGCAGCGTCTACGTCGCACCCAATGTTTCGTCGACAGAGACCTCGATGGACGCGAAAGGCGCCACGGTCGGCGTTCAGCAGAAGGACGGCAGCGGTGTCTACACCGGCATGGACACATCGACTCCGCGTCCAACCTATTCGGTAGGCGGCAGCACCGGTGGCAACACGTCTTTCTCGGCGGGAGTCAACTCCAACGGAAAAGAGAACAAGGGCATGAAGGCCGGTATCACCATCAAGTACTGATCGCAGGCCGATGGCCCCGCGGCGCTTCCGAGTCGCTTATTCCTTGCTTATTCCTTCACCGACCCCGTCATCCCGGACACGTAGTACTCGACGAAGAACGAGTAGATGAAAGCCACCGGCAGCGAGCCGAGCAGCGCACCGGCCATGAGCGGGCCCCACTGGTACACGTCGCCCTGCACCAGCTCTGTGACCACGCCGACCGGCAAGGTTTTCATCTCGGATGACGAGATGAAGGTCAGCGCATAGATGAATTCGTTCCACGACAGCGTGAAGGCAAAGATGCCGGCCGAGATCAAGCCCGGCACAGCCAGCGGCAGCACGATCTTGATCAGGATCTGCCAGCGATTAGCGCCATCGATCAGCGCGCACTCTTCGAGCTCGGCCGGGATCGACCTGAAGTAACCCATCAACAGCCAGGTGCAGAAGGGAATCAGGAAAGTCGGGTACGTAAGGATGAGCGCCCAGCGCGAGTCGAACAGGCCGAGGTTGAACACCACATTAGCCAACGGAATGAACAGGATCGACGGCGGCACCATGTACGCCAAGAAGATCGACAGGCCGACCTGCTTGGAGCCGGTAAAGCGCAGCCGTTCGATGGCGTAAGCCGCGAACACCGAGGCTGCGAGCGAGACGAAGGTCGACACGACGGAGACCAGCACCGTGTTCCACAGCCACTGCGGATAAGAGGTTTCGAACAGCAGTTTGTAGAAGTGCCCGAGGGTCGGCTTGATCACCCAGAACGGATTGCCGTCGCGCGACAGCAGCTCCGCATCAGGCTTCACCGAAGTGATCGCCATCCAGTAGAACGGGAACAGCAGCACGATCAAAAAGACCAGCAGCGGCAAATACACCGTCACCATCTTGCGTGGCAACGAGTCCAGAAAACTCATGCCGACGGTGTCGACCTGGTTGTTGGGATTGCTCATTTGTCGCTTCCGCCTTGTTGCCATGCACGGCGTTGGAGGCCGAAGAAACTGAACATCACGCAGGCCAGCAGGAACGGCACCATTGCGATGGCAATGGCGGCGCCCTCACCGAGCGCACCGCCGGAGATGGCACGCTGGAACGACAGGGTCGCCATCAGGTGGGTCGCGTTGAGCGGGCCGCCACGGGTGATGACGTAGATCAACTGGAAGTCGGTGAACGTGAACAGCACCGAGAAAGTCATGACCACCGCGATGATGGGCGTCAGCAGCGGCATCGTCACGTGGCGGAACTGCTGCCACGGCGTCGCCCCGTCGATGGCCGACGCTTCATAGTACGAAGGCGAAATCGTCTGCAGGCCGGCGAGCAAGGTGATGGCCACGAAAGGCACGCCGCGCCACACGTTGGCGATGATGACCGCGATGCGCGCGTTCCACGGGCTACCGAGAAAGTCGATGTACGTATCGATCAGCCCCATCCTGACCAGAGCCCAACTGATGATGGAAAACTGCGAGTCGTAGATCCACCAGAACGCGATGGCCGACAGCGCGGTCGGCACGATATACGGCAGCAGGATCACCGCGCGGAAAAAGGTCTTGAAGCGGATGTTCTTGTTAAGAAGAATTGCAAGCCACAAGCCCAGAATGAACTTGAACACGCTCGCCACGGCTGTGTAGAAGAGCGTGTTGAAAAGTGCGAGCCGCACCACGGCGTCGCCCCACAGGTACTCGTAGTTTTCAAGCCCGACCCAATGGCCGGGGCGACCGACCTTGGCATCGGTGAAGCCCAGGTAGGTGCCCAGCCCCAACGGGTACGTCAAGAACAGCAGCAGCAATACCGCGGCCGGCAACATGAACATGAAGCCGAGCGCGTTGCGACTGTTCTGCATCCTTGCGAGCAGAGGCATCGGGCGCGCCGCGGCGGCTGGCTGCAGCCGACCGCCGTTGGCCCCTGACGATGAAGTGACGACCCGTGGTGTGGACATTTATCTGGCGACTTCTCTGAGCTGGTAAAGCTTGTGGTTAAAGCTTGTAGTAACGCTCGGCGCGCTTCTGTGCGCGCTCGGCGGCTTCCTTCGGCGTCTTGGCGCCGCTGGCGGCTTCAGCCACCATGTTCGGAATGATGAAGTCCGCTGCCGCACCAGCCGAGGCGTAACCCAGCTTGCCGTCGTAGCCCGCAGGACGCAGGTTCTTCACCGAATCGCGGTACGGCGTGTTCTTCGGATCCGAGCTCCAGATCGTGTTCGCTTCGTAAGCGCGCAAGGGCTGCGCGACATACCCGCCGCCACCTTGAAGCCACGGATCGAACTGTTCTTTTTCCATCATGAATCGCAGGAACTCCTTAGATGCCTGCGGAAATTTCGTGTACTTCATGATCATCTGGTTGAAGAACAGATGCGACTCGGTGGGCACGCCGACCGGGCCGATCGGGAACACCGCGTGGTTGATGTCGGCGGCCATCTCCTTGACCTTGGGGTCCGGCGAATTCTTGGCGGCGTAGTAGATCGAGATGCCGTTGTTGGTCACGCTGATCTGGCCATCGAGAAAAGCCTTGTTGTTGTTCGGGTCGAGCCACGACAAGGTGCCAGGAATGAAGTTGGCGTAGAGCTCCTTGCTGTACTCCAGTGCCTTGATGGTCTCCGGGCTGTCGATCACGACCTTGTTGGTCTTGTCGACCAACTTGCCGCCGAATGCCCAGACCAGCCAGTTGGTCCATACGCTGTCGCCGGTCGCATTGCCGAGCGCCATGCCACCGGGCGTGCCCTTTTCTTTCAGCGCCTTGAACAGTTTCAGAAAGTCGTCGGTGTTCTTCGGGAAGGTGTCGAACCCGGCTGCCTTGACCATGCTCTCGCGATACACGATGAGCGAGCCCGAAGCGCCGAGCGGCAAGCCCAGCCACTTCTTGCCGTCGGGCCGCATGAAGGCCTCGCCGGCCGGATACCAGCCGCCGTACTTCTTGCCGAGGTATTCGGCCAAGTCGGTCACGTCGAGCAGCTTGTCGGGGTACAGGTTGGCATCGTCGTTGGTCGACAGAATGATGTCGGGGCCGGCACCGGTGTTGGCCGCCACTGCCGCCTTGGGACGCACGTCTTCCCAGCCCTCGTTGTCGACGCGCACCTCGACACCCGTGACCTCGGTGAATTTCTTGACGTTGGCCATGTAGGCGTCGATATCGCCCTGCACGAAACGGCTCCAGCGCAAAACGCGCAGCTTGGCGCCTTTTTCGGGTTTGAAGGTCATCGTCTGCGCTTGCGCCGACGAAGAAAACAGCGCAGTGCCGGTGCCGAGTGTGGCTACTGCGGCGACGCCGGCAGAGCTTTCCAGAAACTTGCGGCGGTTGAAGTCACTCATTCATGTCTCCTAGGTGTGAACGGGGTCAACAGATAACTCAGGCCACCAGCCGTTCGCCGGTGCCTGCATCGAAAAGGTGTGCGCGCTGCAGGTCGGGCTGCAGATGGATCGTGGTGCCGGGCACGAAGTCGTGGCGCTCGCGGAACACGGCCGACAGCTCGGCGCCTTCATGCCGGCACGACACGAAGGTGTCCATGCCGGTGGGCTCCAACACCACGACCTTCGCAGGGATGCCACCCGCGTCGGCCAGCAACAGGTGCTCGGGCCGTGTGCCGTAGACGACAGGTTGGCCATCGGCACCGCCCGCCTGCAACGGCGCATCGAGCCGCGTGCCGTCATGCAGTTCGACATGCGCTGCACCGGAATTACGGCGCAGCGTGCCGGGCAGGAAGTTCATCGACGGCGACCCGATGAAGCCGGCGACGAACTGATTCGCTGGCCGGTCATACAGCTCGAGCGGACTACCGGTCTGCTCGATGCGGCCATCGCGCATCACCACGATCTTGTCGCCCATCGTCATCGCTTCGATCTGGTCGTGCGTGACATAGATCGACGTCGTCTTCAGGCGCTGATGCAGCTCCTTGATCTCGCTGCGCATCGCGACGCGCAGCTTGGCATCGAGGTTGGAAAGCGGTTCGTCGAACAAAAAGACCTGAGGGTCGCGCACGATGGCGCGACCCATCGCCACGCGTTGCCGCTGACCACCAGACAGTTGTCGCGGATAGCGGTCAAGCAACGGAATCAGCGCCAGAATTTCGGCGGCGCGCTTGACCTTCGACTCGATGATCGACTTGTCGGCCTTGGCCAGCGCGAGCGAGAACGCCATGTTGTCGCGCACCGTCATGTGCGGATACAGCGCGTAGTTCTGGAACACCATCGCGATGTCACGCTCCTTAGGTGGCAAGTCGTTGACGCGCTTTTCGCCGATGCGAATTTCGCCGCCGTTGATTTGCTCCAACCCCGCGATCATGCGCAGCAACGTCGACTTGCCGCAGCCCGAAGGGCCGACCAGCACGGTAAAGGAACCGTCCTTGATGTCGATGTCGACGCCGTGCAGGATCGGGACATCACCGAAGTTCTTCTTGACACCCTGGATCGTGACGCTGGCCATGCAGATGGAATCCTCAAAAATTCTCGAACAAACTTAAAGAATGCGGAGACTCCGCATTGCAGCCAGCGGAGTATCGACATTGCAGCCGTCTATCGCTATCAGGGCAAACCGGTAGGAGAAAACCCCCGAAAATTTGTATGATGACCTGATAACCGTGCTTCATTCCGCTGCTGCCGCACAGGCATCTCCCTCTTCAAAGCCCTTCCATCTGGTGGCCGACCGGCTGTCGGACAGGCTCGCGCTGCGCCTGATTTCGCAGATCGAGTCGGGCGCGTGGCAGCCCGGTGACCGCCTGCCGACCGAGCAGCAACTGGCCGAGTCGCACGGCGTCTCGCGCACCGTCGTGCGAGAGGCAGTGCACCAGCTCAAGTCAAAGGCGCTGGTCATTTCGCGGCAGGGCTCGGGCGTGTACGTGGCGCAAACGCCGGTCAACCGGCCGCTGGTGTTCGACCCGGCGGTGCTCGAGTCGGTTCAGGCTGTCGTGCATGTGGTCGAGGTCCGTCGCGTGCTCGAAGGCGAGATCGCTGCACTGGCCGCCGAACGCGCCACGCGCCCCCAGATCGCGGCCTTGCGTCGTGCACTCAAGGCGATCGACACGGCGGTCTCGGCCGGCCACGACGGCGTTGCCGAAGACCTCGCGTTCCATCGGGTCATCGGCGAATCGACCGGCAATCCGCAGTTCCGCCTGCTGCTCGGCTTTCTGGAGCAGTACCTGCGCGAAGGCATGCGCATTACGCGCGGCAACGAGGCGCGGCGCATCGACTTCATGCAGGCGGTGCAGCACGAGCATCGGGCATTGGTCGAGGCCATCGCCAGTCGCGACGCCACCGCCGCGCGGCACTACGCGACGCAACACATCATCCGCGGCGAAGAGCGGCTGGTCGAAGGCGGCGTCATCACCGGACAGCGCCGCCGTGCCGCGGCGCGTGTCTCGACACGTCAGACCCCAGTACGTCAAATCAAGACGAGACGAACCATTCAAAAGGAGACCCCATGAAATTGCTGATCACCGGAGGCGGCGGCTTCCTCGGCGCGCGACTGGCGCGCACCCTGCTGCGACGCGGCACCTTGGCCGGACAGAGTATCGACAAGCTCGTGCTGACCGACATCGCACCGCCGCCAGCCGACCTGCTTGCCGATCCTCGGGTCGAGGCGCGCACCGGCCCGCTTCTGACGCAAACCGATGCGCTGCGTACCGAGTCCTTCGACGGCGTGTTTCATCTGGCCTCGGCCGTGTCGGGCGAATGCGAAGCCGACTTCGACCTCGGCCTGCGCTCCAACCTCGACAGCACGCGCGCCTTGCTCGATGCCTTGCGCGCCAATGTGAACGACGGCGGCAAGATGGCGCGCGTGGTGTTCTCCAGTTCGGTCGCGGTGTTCGGACCCGACCCGGCGATCACCTTTCCCAAGGTGGTCGCCGACGACACGCTGCCAGCGCCGCAAACGTCCTACGGCGTGCAAAAGCTGATCTGCGAACACCTCATCGCTGACTACACGCGCAAGGGTTACATCGACGGCCGCGCGGCGCGCCTGATGACGGTTACGGTACGCCCTGGCAAGCCGAACGGGGCGGCATCGTCGTTCTTCAGCGGCATCATTCGCGAGCCGCTGGCGGGCGTCGAGTCGATCTGTCCGGTGTCGCCCGACGTGTCGCATCCGATGTCGTCGCCGTCGCGCACGGTCGACGGGCTGATCGCCGTGTACGAAGCCTCGCGCGAAGCTTTCTGCGGCCGGCTCGCACTCAATTTGCCCGCGCTCAACGTGCGCGTGAGCGACATGCTCGAAGCGCTCGAACAGGTGGCCGGCAAGTCGGTGCGCGCGCTGGTGCGCTTCGAGCGCGACGAGCGCGTTGCCGGCATCGTGGCCAACTGGCCGAGCGGCGCAACCGCTGCGCGCGCTGCCGGCCTCGGCTTGCTGCCGCACGAAAATTTTTCAGAAATGATTCAGCAGTACATCGATGACTGCTCCGCCTTGCCGACCGCACAAGAAACCCTCAAGGGGATGAAACGATGACGAAAGCCTCCACGCCCAAAAGCGACCCAAAGAGCAACCCCAAGAGCACGCCCAAGAAGCCGCGCACCAGCCCGCAGCGCCTGCGCTCGCAATCGTGGTTCGACAACCCCGACAACGCCGACATGACGGCGCTCTACATCGAGCGCACGATGAACTTCGGCCTGAGCTTCGACGAGCTGCAGTCGGGCCGGCCGATCATCGGCATCGCCCAGACTGGCTCTGACATCGCACCGTGCAACCGCCACCACATCGTGCTGGCCGAGCGCGTGCGCGAAGGCATCCGCGACGCGGGCGGCATCGCGTTCGAGTTTCCGATCCATCCGATCCAGGAAACCTGCAAGCGCCCGACCGCATCGCTCGACCGCAACCTGCAATACCTCTCGCTCATCGAGGTGCTCTACGGCTACCCTATCGATGGTTGCGTACTTACCACCGGCTGCGACAAGACGACACCGGCGCAGCTGATGGCTGCCGCCACAGTCGACATTCCGGCCATCGCACTCAATTCCGGCCCGATGCTGAACGGCTGGTACAAGGGCGAGCGCACCGGCTCCGGCACCATCGTCTGGAAAGCGCGGGAGCTGATGGCCGCCGGTGAGATCGGCTACCAGGAGTTCCTGAAGCTGGTCGCGTCGTCGGCCCCATCGACTGGTCACTGCAACACGATGGGCACGGCATCGACGATGAACTCGCTGGCCGAGGCACTGGGCATGACCTTGCCCGGCAGCGCGGCGATTCCGGCGCCCTACCGCGACCGGCAGGAGATGGCCTACCTGACCGGCAAGCGCATCGTCGAAATGGTGCGCGAGGACCTGAAGCCATCGGACATCCTGACGCGCGAAGCCTTCGAAAACGCCATCGTCGTCAACTCGGCCATCGGCGGATCGACCAACGCGCCGATTCACCTCAACGCCATCGCCAAGCACATCGGCGTGAAGCTGGACAACGACGACTGGGAAAAGATCGGCTACAAGGTGCCGCTGCTGGTCAACCTGCAGCCAGCCGGCGAATACCTGGGCGAAGACTATTACCGCGCTGGCGGCGTGCCTGCCGTGGTGGCCGAGCTCATTGCGAAGGGCAAGATCAAGCCCGCGATGACGGCCAACGGCAAGACCATCGTAGAGAACTGCGAAGGCCGTTTCACCGACGACCGCGACGTGATCTTCCCGTATGCCAAGCCCATGAAAAAGGACGCTGGTTTCCTGCATTTCAGGGGCAACCTGTTCGACTCGGCCATCATGAAGACCAGCGTGATCACACCGGAATTCCGCACGCGCTACCTTGAAAACGCCGCTGACCCGATGGCGTTCGAAGGGCTGGCTGCGGTGTTCGATGGCCCGGAGGACTACCACCACCGCATCGACGATCCGAAGATGAAGCTGAACGAGCACACCGTGTTGTTCATGCGCGGTGTCGGCCCGGTCGGCTACCCCGGCGCGGCCGAGGTCGTCAACATGCGCGCACCCGACTACCTGCTGAAGAAGGGCGTGACCGCGCTGGCCTGTATCGGCGATGGCCGGCAGTCGGGCACGTCCGGTTCACCGTCGATCCTCAACGCCTCGCCCGAAGCTGCGACCGGAGGCAACCTGGCATTGCTGAAGACCGGCGACCGCGTGCGCATCGACCTGAAAAAGCGCACCGCGAACATGCTGGTGAGCGACGAAGAAATCGCCAGGCGCCGCGCCGCGCTCGAAGCGGCCGGCGGCTACAAGTACCCGGCGAGCCAGACGCCTTGGCAGGAGATCCAACGCAACATCGTCGGCGAGCTGTCCGAAGGCATGGTGCTGAAGCCGGCTGTTAAGTACCAGAAGATCCATGCGACCTTCGGAGTACCGCGCGATAACCATTGATCGGCGAAGGCACGGTGCCGACGGCCTAAGGTCCCGGTTTCCCTACACCTTTTCCGTCGCCTTTTCCCCTGTTTGCCCCGTGTAGACTGCGTGGTTTTTCGCTCTGGACGGTATGGTGCAAGTGCCCCGGCGTGCAGGCTTCAGCGGGTCGACACTCGTTCGCCTCCTCGCCCGACTGACGGACATCGACGTCGCCGACTCCAAACGGTCTTTCGCAGATCGATTGAGTCAGTGGCTCGGCTGGACCGACGCGATCACGCTCTCTTCGGTGTTGAACGGCGAGGTGTCGAATGCACCGTTGCGCCTGCGCAATCCCCTCGCGGCATCGAGCACCGAAGAAGCCGAATGCGCACGCGTGCGGGCCGTGCTGGTCACCGCGATCAACGGAGACCTCGCGCCTTCCCGCAACGCGGCAACGGGCACGACCACCGACTTCGCGCCTTATCGCAGGCGCTACATTGCCCGACAACAGGCTATGGAGACGAATATCGCCGGCCTGCGCAGGCGCGTGCGCGTGGCGTTGGCGAGCAAATCACCGGCCATGGTGCAGCTCGCCGCGCTGGATGCGGTGATGGAGCGGGCGCTGGCCGTGCACGAGCAACGTTTGCTGGCGACGGTGCCGGGCTTGCTCGAGAAGTATTTCAAGCGCCTGGCGCATGGCGAGCCTGAAGCGTGGCGAGACGCATTCGTCAAGGACATGCAAAGCGTGTTGCTCGCCGAGCTGGAGATTCGATTGCAACCAGTCGAAGGGCTGCTCGAAGCCCTTCGAGAGACATAACGGGATGCCATGAGCAGATCACTTCACTTCACAGCGTTTTTCCTCGGCTTGGCAGCCATCTGCTGGGTCGGCATCGGCTACATCGGCGTGAGCCCGCTGGCGCTGGTGATGACGCTGATCATCGGCGGGTTCTATGTGATGGGCGGGCTGGAGCTGTACCGCTTCGATCAGGCGACGTCCACGCTGGCACGCGCGGTGACGGGCACATCCGAAGCGCCGGCTGGCCTTGCCGCATGGCTCGGCCAGCTTCCCGCTTCGTTGCAGAACTCGGTGCGTCTGCGCATCGAAGGCGAGCGCGTTGGCCTGCCTGGCCCGACGCTGACGCCGTACCTCGCAGGCCTGCTGGTGCTGCTCGGCATGCTCGGTACTTTCCTGGGCATGGTCGTCACGCTGAACGGCACCGGCACCGCACTCGAAAGCGCATCGGACCTGCTGTCGATCCGCTCGTCGCTGGCTGCGCCGGTCAAGGGACTGGGCCTGGCTTTCGGAACATCGCTCGCGGGTGTCGCGGCATCGGCCATGCTGGGCCTGGTTTCCGCTCTGTGCCGACGCGACCGGCTGCAGGTTGCGCAGTTGCTCGACACCAAGATCGCGACGACCTTGCGTGTCTTTTCGAGTGCGCACCGGCGCGAAGAATCGTTCAAGCTGCTTCAACGCCAGGCCGAGGTCATGCCGGAACTGGCCGACCGTCTGCAATCCATGATGGCCGCGATGGAAAAGCAGAGTCAGGCGCTGAACGAGAAGCTCGTCGCTGGGCAAGACAGTTTTCATGGGCAGGCCGAGTCCGCTTACGCGAGCTTGGCGTCGGCCGTCGGCGAATCGCTGAAAGAAAGCCTGACCGAAAGCGCCCGCATCGCCGGCGCGACGATTCAACCTGTGGTCGAGGCCACGATGGCCAGCATCGCCAAAGAGACGGCCGCTCTGCACACCCACGTCGCGCATGCAGCGCAGCAGCAACTCGACGGTCTGTCGACCCGCTTCGAGGCCAGCACGGCGAACATAAGCAGTCTCTGGAACACCGCGCTGGTCGAACACCGGCGTACGAGCGAATCGTTGGCCGAAGACCTGGGCACCTCGCTCGATCGGTTCGCAGAAATATTCGAGCAGCGTGCGACATCGCTCGTGCATTCATTGGGCGAAGCGCATGGAGATTTGCAGAACAAGATCGCATCGCAAGACCAGCAACGTCTGGCGTCGTGGACCGAAGCACTGGGCTCGATCGCCGGGTCGCTGCAGCACGAATGGCAGCAGACCGGCACGCAGGCCGCCAGCTTGCAGCAAGAGATCGTGAAGACGCTGGAGCGCACCGCGAGCGACCTGTCGGCCCAGACCGAAGCACATGCGAAGAACACCATCGCGGAGGTCGCGCAACTCGTGCAGGCCGCCTCCGAAGCGCCGCGTGCCGCGGCCGAGGTCATTGCCGAACTCAGGCAGAAGCTGTCGGACAGCATGGTCGGCGACAACGCGCTGCTCGAGGAGCGCGCCCGCATCCTCGGCACACTCTCGACCGTGCTCGACAGCGTCAACCACGCCTCCACCGAACAGCGCGCGGCCATCGATGCGCTGGTTACAACGTCGGCGGATTTGCTGGCGCGTGCCGGCACGCAGTTCACCGCCAAGGTCGACGCCGAATCCGAAAAGATGGCGGGCGTCAGCGCGCAACTCACCGGCAGCGCGGTCGAAGTGGCGAGCCTGGGCGAAGCCTTCGGTCACGCTGTGCAGCTCTTCAGCCAGTCGAACGACAAGCTGGGTGCCCAACTGCAACGCATCGAAGGCGCGCTCGGCAAATCGATGGTGCGCAGCGATGAACAACTTGCCTACTACGTGGCGCAGGCCAGGGAGGTCATCGACCTCAGCATGCTGTCGCAAAGGCAGATCGTCGAAGACCTGCAGCGGCTCGCAGATCAGCGCTCGCTCGTGGGCAGCGAAGCGTGATGAACGAACTTTCCGAAGACAGCGACGGCGGGCTCGAATCGAGCGTGCCGATATGGGCGGTCTTCGGCGACCTGATGTCGGGACTGCTCGGCGCCTTCGTGCTCATCCTGGTGTGCGTGCTTGGCATGCAACTGGAACTCGCGACCAAGCTCGAAGCCGAGGTCAAGCAGCGGCAAGCCGAGTCACAGCGCCGCGAGACCTTGGAAAAGGCGCTGGCCGGGCCCTTGGCTGCGGGCCGCGTGACGCTCAACAACGGGCGCATCGGCATCAGCGGCAATGTGCTGTTCGCGCTCAACTCGGCTGAGCTGCAACCCGAAGGCCGGCAACTGCTGAAGAGCCTGACCACACCGCTGGCGGCCTACCTGCAGTCACGCGACGAAATCCTGATGGTGAGCGGCTTCACCGACGACCGGCAGGTGCGCGGCGGCAATCGACAGTTCGCCGACAACTGGGAGCTGTCGGCGCAACGGGCATTGACGGTGACCCGCACGCTGATCGAAGAAGGTCTTCCGGCAGCGTCGGTCTTTGCCGCGGCTTTCGGCGCCGAGCAGGCCGTGGCATCGAACGCCGATGCGGATGGACGCTCAAAAAATCGGCGCGTCGAGATGGCGCCGACACCGCGGCCTTCTGGTGCCAACAATGCAGCCACTGGCACTGCAAAGGTCCGTGAGTAAGGGCGTCGTCGCGAGCGATGCCGGCGTGGACCACGGCGCCACGCTCGACGCGTTGCGCGCGCGTGGCGATCACCGTATTGACCCCGTGCGCTTCGGGTTCATCGAGGTGCTTGCGCGGCGAGCTTTGCTGCAGCAAGGGGCAGCGCGCCGCATCCTCGACGACAGGCTGGCGCAACTGTTGTCTGCTTACTGCGAGGACGTCGAAAGAGCGAGCCTTGCCAGAGATGCGGCGCAGGCAAAAAGCGATGTTGCAGGCGAACTGCCCGGCCTGCCGGGCGCCCCGGGTACAGGTTCCGCGGTTCGCAGCGCGCTTGCAGAACTGGCCGGTCAACTCGCACCGAGGGCGAACGGTGACGATGGCGCCATCGAGGGCTCGATGACGCGCGCGCTCAAGTACTTCAGAAGCACATGGTCGAAGCTCAGCGCCGAGCGCCATTTGTCCCAATCTCACGCGACGGTGCCGGACAATCCAGGTCCCCTCAACTCGCACCATCTGGTGCACCAGGCACTCAAGTCGATGCGCGATCTTTCGCCGGGTTACCTCAGCCACTTCATGTCGCATGTCGACGCGTTGTTGTGGCTCGACGATGCGAATGCCGTTGCTGCGGTGTCGAGTGCGAGTGCGAGTGCGCAGCGCGACGCGGTTCAGAAGAAGCCTGCGCGCAAAAGCTCTCGCGAGTCCAAAGGCAGCATCTAAAGATTCGCGGGAACAGTCTCCGCGTAGTTTCCGCTCCATGCGGACTGACCGGCTCCGCTGGCAGCGCTGGCTCTTTGCATCGCGGCATTGCCGGCAGCGATGGCGGCCTTCTTGCTGGGCAACGGGCCCATGGCAAAGTCGACGACAAAGGGAGTCTCTTTGGCCGGTGCGCGCCGCACCAGCGTCCAGAAAAAATGTCCGGGAATCGTCTCTTCAACAATCAGATCGAGCGTCTTGCTCATGTTCAAGCTCCAGTTGGTTTGAAGCCATTGGGCACGGCGGACGACATTCGCGGGGAGTGCAAAGTTCACATCTGCGGGAAGTGCGGTGCAAAGCCGCCTCGGTCCTACGGCCGGGTACGCCTGGCCCTACAACGAAGAGCGTTGCATATGAAGATGCCATCACTGCGCACGCCGCAAAGCGTGGTCGGCCTGATCAACCGCAGGGTCGACGAACTGCTCGCCACGCCCGAAATGAAGGCTGTTCTGCAGGGGCAAGGCGCCGAGCCGCTGCCGATGTCGTCGCAGCAAATTTCGAAGATGGTGAACGAGGACTACGTTAAGTGGAAGGGCATCGTCGAAGCATCTGGCGCGACGATCGAATAGACGCACCGTAGGCCACCTCAACCCGCAGCCGGTCCAGCCCTGCTGGGCCGCGCTCTGCTGCTCGGCCTCAGCGGTAGGTTGCCAGAAGGATGCTCGTCTCGGTGTTGCGGATCCCCTTGATCAGCCGCACCCGTTCCAGCACATTCGACAGCTCAGCCATGCTCTCGGCGCGCAACTCGGCCAGCAGATCCCAGCGCCCGTTGGTGTCGTGCAGCGCCTCGACGGCGGGCTCTCCGAGCAGCGCGGCGATGACGGCGCGGGTCTGGTTACCTTCGACCACCACACTCATCCAGGCCTTGATGGTGGCGGGCTCGGCGTCGGGCCTGAGGCGCACTGAATAGCCGACGATCACTTGCTCGTCTTCGAGCTTGCGCAAGCGGTTAGCAACGGTGCCGCGCGAGACGCCAAGCTTCGCAGCCAGCGCCGCGGCAGTCATGCGCGCATCCTTGCGCAACAGTGAAATCAGTTTGCGATCGGTGTCGTCCATGGCCATGGGCGAAGTATCGCCCGGCGGCGTGAACCGGCTGCCGGCTCACGCACTGCGCGCCTTCCGCACCGGCAGCGTTCAGTCGCCGCGCTCAATCGCCGTGCAGCGCCTTCGCCAGCGCCACGTCGGTCTCACGCGGCAGAGTGACCGCGTTCTTGACCGCGAGGATTTCGCCCATGACGCTTACCGCAATCTCCGGCGGCGTCTTGCTGCCGATGTAGATGCCGATCGGGCCGCGCAGGCGCGCCAGCGATTCGGCCGTCTGCTCGAAGTGCTCGATCATGCGGCTGCGCCGCGCCTCGGCGTTGCGGCGCGAGCCGATGGCCCCGACGTAGAAAGCATCGCTTTCCAGTGCTTCGAGCAACGCCAGATCATCGAGCTTGGGGTCGTGCGTGAGCGCGACCACACAGCTGCGACGGTCGGGCTTGAAGGCAGTCACCGCGTCGTCGGGCATCTCGGTCGTGATGGCGACGCCTGGCACCGACCACGACGACCGGTACTCGATCCGCGGGTCGCACAGCGTGACCGCGAAGCCGCTGAACTTGGCCATGGTCGCTAGGTATTCGGCGAGCTGGCCGGCGCCGATCAACAGCATTCGGTACTCGGGGCCGAACGTATTGACCAGTACCTTGTCGTCGACCATGAGTGCGTCGGGCGACGTGGCTTCGGCCAGCCGCACAGCGCCGTCTGCCAGCGAAACGGTGCGCTGCATCAGCTTGCCCGATTCGAGCGCAGCGACGAGCGTTTCCAGCGATGCGACATCGGGGTCGTACTCGAGCAGCAGCTCGAGCGTGCCGCCGCACGGCAAGCCGAAGCGATGCGCCTCATCGGCCGTGATGCCGTATTTGACGAGCGAGGGCGCGCCGCTGGGGATCTCTTGGGCCGCGCCATGCGATCGGCTGTAGCGCGCGATCAGGTCGTCTTCGATGCAGCCGCCCGAGACCGATCCGACCACCGCACCGTCGTCGGCCAGCGCCATGATCGAGCCGACCGGCCGGGGCGACGAGCCCCAGGTGCGCACGACGGTCGTGAGCAGCGCGCGTTTGCCGGCGCGGCGCCAGTCGAGCAGCGTGCGCAGCACCATGACGTCGAGGTTTTCCATGCTGGACCCGTGTGGACGCGTGATCAGGGCGCGCTGTCGGGCGCGCCTTCCTGGGCAACCTTCGGAGCATCGTCGGCAGCAGCCGCGGCGTCCTTGTCGGCCTTCTTTCCGAGCCCGATCTTCTTCATGAAACCGGCCATTGCGCCCGTCTTTTCGGCGGACGGGGCGGTGCCGCCGTCTTCGGTCTGTGCGGCGGGCGGCGGCCCGTAGCGGCTCTGCATCTCGGCTTCGAAACGCTTGAAGAAATCGTCGGCCGTGGATTTGGCCGCGCCGTCGATGAGGCGCTGACCGAGCTGCGCGATCTTGCCGCCGACCGTGGCTTGTACGGTGTACGCCAGTTCACAGCCGGGCTGCGCTTCGACGACCCCGGCACCCTCGGTGTCTGCCCCATCGGTGCTGGGCAAGGGCCGAAGCGTGACACTCGACGCGCCCTTGGCAAAGCCGGCCACGCCGCCCTGCCCCTCGAAGGTCAGCTTGTAGCCGTCCGGTGCAACGATGTCCGACAGCATGACCTTGCCCTGAAACTTGGCCGAAACCGGGCCAATCTTGAGGGCCAATGCCACGCTGTAGGTGTTGTCGCCGGTCAGCTCGAACTTGTCGCAGCCGGGGATGCACTTCTTCAGCGTCTCCGGGTCGTTGAGCGCTTCCCAGGCCTGTTGCTGCGTGATGCCGAGGTGTCGGTTGCCGAGCATTTCCATGTGATTCCCTTTCGTTGTTCGCAGTCGGGCGCTAACGGCCCGAACGCATCAGTTTGGCGAGACTGGCGGCCAGTTCCTCCAGTGCGCCGAGATTGTGGACTGCCAGCATCGCATCCGCATGGCGGTGCAGCACCGTGGCCCCGCGCGCCAGCGGAGCGTACCCGTCGAAGCGCAGCAACGGGTTGAGCCACAGGAGGCGCCGTGAGTGTCGCCTGAGCCAGAGCAATTCGTCTTCGAGCACATGAGGTTCGCCGGTGTCGAGCCCGTCGCTGATGACCAGCACCAGCGTGCGGCGGCCGGTCAGCCGGCGCGCATGCAGCCGGCGCAGGGTGGCGAGGGAATCGCCGAGCCGCGTGCCGCCCGCGAAGTCGTCGATCGCCAGGCTCGCAGCGCCCAGCATCTCGTCGGTGTCGGCCAGTCGAAAGGCCGGCGTGAGATCGGTCAGGTGCGTGCCGAAAGCGAAGACGTCGCGCCGGCCGGCCCGCCGGGTCGACGCATGCAAAAAGGCGAGCAACAGACGCGCATAGCGCTCCATCGACCCTGACACGTCGACCAGCACGAGCAACGGCAGCGGCTGTTCGCGGCGTGCCATGCGCGGAAGCCGCAGCATTTCGCCGCCTGTGCGCGCAGCCTCCTGAAGCACGCCGGGCCAGTGCATGCGTGCGTGCTGGGCAGCACCGCTTGCCACGCGCAGCCGCCGCGAACGTACCGTAGGCACAGGAAGAGAGATGTCGCGCGCAAGCCGCTCGACCAGTCGGTATTCGGAAGCGCCGAGCGCATTGAAGTCGGCGTGCTTGAGCAGGTCGCGGTCGCTGGCGGTCATGGCCGCGTCGAAGTCGACTTCGCGTTCGGTTTGCGCGGCCTTGCTGGGTTCGCGCGGCGCCGTCAGCGCCTCGCGAACGCGAGGACGCCGCTTCGAAGGTTCGGCTTTGCCCTCGGCGCTCGGCAACATCTGCGCCAGCAGCTTGTTGGCCAGCTCAGGATCGCGAAACCAGGCATCGAACAGCTCGCGAAACACCATGCGGTCTTGCTCGCGACTGACCATGACAGCTTCCATGGCAGCACACACATCGGCCCGCTCGTCGACGCCGACCAGCCCGACCGCTTCAGTCGCCAGGCCGATGCGCATGGCGTCGGTTCGCACGCCAGCGCGCCGCAAGGCTCGCCCAAACGCGACGATGTTGCCGGCGAGCTTGCCGCTGCGCGCATCGCCGAGCTGCGGAATCCGGCGGCTCGTGCTCTCCGTGCCTGCAGTGCCCGCCGTACCCGCACGACCGCCCGGAATCATGACGTCGGCTCTTTTTCCGGGAGCAGCAGTTCGGTTGCCAGGGTGTGCGTGAGGGCCGCCACGTCATCGCGTTGCTTGAACAGGATCCCGGCGGTGTCGATCACCACTTCCGGGTCGAGTTCGATTGTGTCGAGGGCGATCAGCGCCCGTGCCCACTCCACGCTTTCGGCGATGCCAGGCGCCCGCTGGAAAGCATTGACGAACGGTGCGCTGCGCAGTTTTCCCATGAAGGCTGCGACCTGCGCCGACAGCGCTTGGCCCGCCTCGGGAACCTGACTGCGCACGATCGCCAGTTCACGGTCGCGATCGGGATAGTCGAGCCAGTGATAGAGGCAGCGCCGCTTGACCGCGTCATTGAGCTCGCGCGTCCGATTGCTGGTGAGCAGGGTGATGGGCGGCACTACGGCCCGGATGGTGCCCAGCTCCGGAATGCTGACCTGGTATTCGCCGAGGTACTCGAGCAGGAAGGCTTCGAACGGTTCGTCCGCGCGGTCGACCTCGTCGATCAGCAGCACCGCGCCGGGCGCGGGCGTTTGCAGTGCCTGCAGCAGCGGACGGCGGATGAGGTAGTGAGGCTGGTACACCTCGGCCTCGACGTCGCGCGCTGCACCGCTGGCCTCAGCCGCGCGCATGTGCAGCAGCTGCGCGGCGTAGTTCCATTCGTAGAGCGCCTCGCGCTGCTCGAGCCCGTCATAGCATTGCAGGCGCAGTAACTGGCGCTGCAGCGCCTTGGACAGCGCCTTGGCAAGTTCGGTCTTGCCGACGCCGGGCTCGCCTTCGAGCAGCAAGGGCCGCTGTAATTTGAGCGCGAGGAATACAGCAGTCGCAAGGCGGCGGTCGGCGTAGTAGCCCGCGAGACGCAGGCCTTCGACGACCGCGTCGATGGTGGGAAACGTCATCCCGAAGCGCTTAGCCGAGCGCCTTGGTCACGGCTCGCTGCGTCAGCACACTGATCAGGTTGGCACGGTACGGCGCGGTGGCGTGCAGGTCGCTGTTGAGATCGGTCGAGTCGATCTTCACGCCGGCTGCGGCTTCGGCCGTGAAGCTCTTGTTGAGCGCGTCTTCCAGGCCTTTGTGCCGGAACACACCATTGGCTGCGCCGGTGATCGCCACCCTCACACCGCCGTCGTACTGCGCGACGAAGACGCCGACCAGCGGAAAGTGCGAAGCCTTTTGCCGCAGCTTTTCGTAGCAGGCGCGCTTGGGCACCGGGAATTTGAAGGCGGTGATGAGTTCGCCTTCTTCGAGCGCCGTAGTGAACATGCCCAGAAAGAAATCATCGGCGGCGATTTCGCGCTTGTCGGTGACGATGGTCGCGCCCGAGGCCAGGACGACGCTGGGGTAGCACGCCGCCGGATCGTTGTTGGCGACCGATCCGCCGATAGTGCCCATGGCACGCACCTGCCGGTCGCCGATGCGCGACGCCAGATCGGCAAGCGCCGGGTAAGCCGCCTTGACGTCGGCGTTATTGGCGACATCGAGGTGCCGCGACATCGCACCGATGGTGAGGGTGGCGCCGTCTTTCTTGATACCGGTCAGCTCTTTGATACCGCTCAGATCGGCCAGCTGTTCGGGCGCCGAAAGCCGCAGCTTCATGGACGCCAGCAAGGTTTGTCCGCCGGCCAACGGCTTGGCGCCTGCACTGGCGAGCCTGGCGGCATCCGCCAAGGTGGTCGGCTTTTCGAGGGTGAATGGATACATGGTGTTCTTCCTTGAATGACGACCGCGGTCAGACGACCGGACGGCCCTGGGTGCTGCCAGCCAGCGACGGTGTTTGCGGTTGTTGCGTAGGCGTGGTGCCGCCCTTTTGCATGGCTTCCCACACGCGATGCGGCGATGCGGGCATGTCGAAGTCGATCACGCCGAGCGGCGCCAGCGCATCCAGCACGGCATTGATGACGGCCGGCGGCGAACCGATGGCACCGGCTTCGCCGCAGCCCTTGGTGCCCAGCGGGTTGTGCGTGCACGGCGTGGAGTGGGTCGCCAGCGTGAACTGCGGAAAGTCTTCGGCGCGTGGCATCGCGTAGTCCATGAAACTGCCGGTGAGCAGCTGGCCGGTCTCGTTGTCGTACACGCAGTTTTCCATCAGCGCCTGGCCGATGCCCTGCACCAGTCCACCATGCACCTGACCCTCGACGATCATCGGATTGATGATGGTGCCGAAGTCGTCCACCGCGGTAAAGCGATCGACCTTGACCTCGCCGGTCTGCTTGTCGATTTCGACTTCGCAGATGTAGGTACCGGCCGGAAAAGTGAAATTGGTCGGATCGTAAAACGCGGTTTCGTCCAGCCCGGGCTCCAGCTTGTCGAGCGGGTAGTTGTGCGGCACGTAGGCCGTCAACGCCACCTGCCCAAAAGGGATCTTCTTGTCGGTGCCCTTGACGGTGAACTCGCCGTTGGCGAACTCGATGTCGGCGTCACTGGCCTCCATCAAATGCGCAGCGATCTTCTTGGCCTTGGTCTCGATCTTGTCGAGCGCCTTCATGATGGCTGCGCCGCCGACCGAGATCGAACGCGAGCCATAAGTTCCCATGCCGAACGGTACGCGGCCGGTATCGCCGTGCACCACGTCGACATTTTCGACCGGGATACCCAGGCGTGCCGCCACGACCTGGGCGAAGGTCGTTTCGTGACCCTGCCCATGGCTGTGCGAGCCGGTGAACACCGTGACGCTGCCTGTCGGATGCACCCGGATCTCGCCGCATTCGAACAGGCCCGCGCGCGCGCCGAGGGCGCCGGCGATGTTCGAGGGTGCGATACCGCAGGCTTCGATGTAGCTCGAGTAGCCCATACCGCGCAGCTTGCCCTGCGCTTCACTGGCGGTGCGTCGCGCAGCAAAGCCGGCGACGTCGGCCAGCTCGTTGGCTTGGTTCAGCAGGGTATGGAAGTCGCCAGTGTCGTACTGCAACGCGACCGGCGTCTGGTACGGAAAGGCAGTGATGAAGTTGCGCGCCCGGATGTCGCTTTGGCTCAGCTTCATTTCCCAGGCGCAGCGCGTCACCAGACGCTCGACCAGATACGTCGCCTCGGGCCGACCCGCGCCGCGGTAGGCATCGACCGGTGCGGTGTTGGTAAACCAGGAGTCCACCTCGACGTAGATCTGCGGCGTGGTGTATTGCCCCGCCAACAGTGTCGCGTAGAGGATGGTCGGCACGGCGGTCGAGAACGTCGAAAGATAGGCACCGAGGTTGCAGTCGGTGTGCACCCGCATCGCCAGGAACTTGCCGTCCTTGTCCATTGCCATTTCCGCATGGCTCACGTGGTCACGGCCATGCGCGTCCGACAGGAAGCACTCCGACCGGTCGCCCGTCCACTTGATGCTGCGGTTCAGTTGCTTGGCCGCCCAGGTCAGGCACACGTCTTCGGCGTACAAATAGATCTTGGAGCCGAAGCCACCGCCGACATCGGGTGCGATGACGCGCACCTTGTGCTCCGGCAGGCCGAGCACGAAGGCCGTCATCAACAGCCGCTCGACGTGTGGATTCTGATTCGACACGTAGAGCACGTAGTCCTCGGTGGCCCGGCTGTAGCTGCCGATGGCCACGCGTGCTTCCATCGGGTTCGGGATAAGCCGGTTGTTGACCAGATCGAGTTTGGTCACATGCGCTGCATTGACAAACGCCGCATCGACTGCCGCCTTGTCCCCGATGGTCCACTTGTAGCACTGGTTGTCGGGTGCTTCGTCATGGATGACGACACCGCTTGCCTTCTTGGCTGCATCGGCGACGCTCACGAGCGCTTGGTGCACGTCGTAGTCGACCACCACCGCTTCGGCCGCGTTCTTCGCCTGCTCGACCGTTTCAGCCACCACCATGGCGACGTGATCGCCGACATAGCGCACCTTCTTGATCGCCAGGATCGGGTGCATCGGCTCCTTCATCGGCGTGCCGTCGGGGTTGTTGATGAGCCAGCCGCAGGGCAGCCCGCCCATTTTTCCCTCGATGTCCTTGCCGCTGAAGATGCCGACCACGCCGGGCATCTTCATGGCCTCGGCAATGTCGATCGACTTGATGGTCGCGTGTGCGTGCGGCGAGCGCACGAAGATGCAGTGCGTCTGGTTCGCCAGGTTGATGTCGTCGGTGTAGTTACCGGCACCGGTCAGAAAACGGTAGTCCTCTTTCCGGCGAAGCGATTCGCCGATGTGCGGCAGGTTGGCAAAGTCGGGTGCGCCCATGGTGATCCCCTTATGCCGTGGCAGTGGCTTTGACCGGACCGGCGAGCATCGCTTCGCCGCCCATCTGCACGGCCTTCACGATGTTCTGGTAACCGGTACAGCGGCACATGTTGCCGTCGAGCAGCGAGCGGATTTCTGTCTCGCTCGACTTCGGGTGGTAGGTGCACAGGTCGATGGCGCTCATGACCATGCCGGGTGTGCAAAAACCGCACTGCAGGCCGTGACACTCCTTGAAGGCCGCCTGCATCGGGTGCATGGTGCCGTCGGCTTCGGCAATACCTTCAATCGTGGTGATGTCGGCGCCGGCGACTTGAGCCACCAGCACGTTGCACGACTTGACCGCCCGACCGTTGACCAGCACGGTGCAGGCGCCGCACTGCGCGGTGTCGCAGCCGACATGGGTGCCGGTAAGGTGGAGATGCTCACGAATCGCGAACACCAGAAACGTATTGGGGGGTGCGTCGACCGTGACCGCGCGGCCGTTGACGGTGAAGGGAACCTGCATGTTGGCTGTCTCCGTGGAAGGTGATGGCTGAGGCGATGCCTGCTTGGGCGATGGCCGTGGTGAAGGCCGCTATGGCGAATGGCATCTTGTCTGCGTGACCATGCCCTCAGCCTAGGCAAAACCCTAGGCGCTTGCGCCACGGCCGCGAAATTCTCAAAATGAAACAGATGCCCGCTTCCGTCCGCCCCTTCAGTCCCACTCCCCCCACGCCGTTTGATGCGTCGCGTTCTGTCGTCATCGCCGAGGCGCGTCGACGCTGGATCGACGGCGAGGCGGTTTCTCGTGATCTGCCGGCCGGCGCCCCGCGCATCGAACCATGGATCACGCGGTCATGGCAGCGTTGCATCGACGCTGGCCAGCGGTCGCAAGACCTCGTCACTTTCGATGCTGTTTCGAAGGCTGTGGCAAAGCGCGTCGCCGAACAGCATCACGCCCTGGTATCCGCGGCGCGACCCGTCATCGAACGCCTTTCTCGTGCCATCGCCGACACCCGCTATTTCGCGATCCTGACCGACGCCGACGGCATCGTCGTCGACGTCGGCAGCCTGCCCAGCGGCACCGATGCAGCCGACCGGCACGCCCGGGACATCGCACGCATCGGCATCGACCTGTCGGAGCGCGCGGTCGGCACCACTGCCATCGGCGCGGCGCTGGCCGAGCACGAGTCGGTCTGGCTGCACGGCGGCGAACATTTCTTCGACGCCACCAGTGTCTATAGCTGCGCTGGCGCGCCGCTCTTCGGGCCGGAGGGGGACTGCATCGGCATGCTCGACCTCACCGGCGTGCAGGTGGCCGAGCGGCCAGAACTGCGGCACCTGGCTTCGCAGTCGGCGCGCGGCATCGAGAACGCGCTGGTGCAGCGCCACCCTTGCGAACTGCTGTTGCATCTGGCGTGGCCCGGCTCGGCGGAAAGCGAATCGAGTGACGGCCTGCTGTGCATCGATGCCGAAGGCAGAGTCACCGGCGCCAATGCGGCCGCGCGGCAGATGCTGCATCAGCCGCTGCTGCGACAGCTCGCGACGCTGCACTGCAACGACCTGTTCGCGCTGCCGTTGGACATGTTGTTCGACGCGGCGCGGCGCGGCGATGCGGTCGAGGTGCCGTTGTGGTCAGGCCTGCGCATGCGGGTGCGGCCACGGCGTGGTGGTCACGATGGGCGCGACCGGCCAGAGGCAGTCGGTGTCAGTGCTGGTGTGTCCGCTGCGGGCGTCGATCGGCCACGTCTGCGCGATGTCGAGACCGCGCTCATCCGCAAAGCCGTGACCGATGCGCGCGGCAATGTCGCCGAGGCGGCGCGCGCGCTAGGAATCAGCCGGGCGACGGTGTACCGGAAGCTGTGGCACGGGAAGATCGCCGGGCGCGGACCGCGGGATCGAACAGACTGACCTTATGTGCGGCACCGAACACTGATCGCGCATCCCAGCTCCTATAGTGGGCAGAGCGCCTTCGAAGCACGAGCTGCCGGTATCCCCAATGCTTTGTGCCCAGTGACATGGAGGTCCTATTGCACCGATTTCTTTCGAGTAACCGCGACGAACTGATCGCGAGGTGCAAGGACAAGGTGGCGCAACGCCCTCTGCGGGCCGCCAGCGAACGGCAACTGGCCCACGGTGTGCCGATGTTCCTGGACCAACTTACCCGAACGCTCGCTGCGGAAGAAGACGATGAACCCGCGCTGAGCATCGCCATCTCCGGACCTTCTGGCGGCGATTCGCTGGCCCTGTCGGAAATCGGTGTGACTGCCACCGCGCACGGCAAGGAACTGCTGGGACTTGGCTACACCGTGGATCAGGTCGTTCATGACTACGGCGACCTGTGTCAGGCGATCACCGACTTGGCATTCGAGCAAGACGCACCGTTTGCCGTGGCCGAATTCCGTACTCTGAATCGCTGCCTGGACAACGCCATCGCCGACGCCGTGACCGAATTCAGTTTTCAGCGCGATGCGCAGATATCGACGCACCAGACCGCAGCCGAAAAGCAAAGGTTGGGCTTTCTGGTGCACGAGCTGCGCAATTCGCTCGGCACGGCCACCCTCGCCGTGCGGGCGCTCGAACTGGGCAATCTGGGAATCGGTGGCGCAACTGGCGCGGTCCTGAAGCGCAGCCTATCTACCCTCGGCCTGTTGATCAGCCGTGCCACGGCCGAAGTCAGGGCCGAAGGGTTGGACCAGCGCCAGGCGTTTTCGGTTGCATCGTTCATCGCCGATGTCGGGCTGGCGGCCCGGCTCGATGTCAATCTGAAATCTTCGATCTTCGATGTGGCTACCGTCGACCCGTTACTGGCGGTCCTCGCGAACCGCGAGCTCTTGCATGCGGCGCTGGCCAACCTGCTGCAGAACGCCTTCAAGTTCACGCACCAAAACTCCGCAGTGACGCTGACCGCCTACGCTTTCGGGGAGCATGTCCTGATCGATGTCGAGGACCATTGCGGTGGACTACCGCCTGGCGGCACCGCCAGGATGTTCGTTCCGTTCAAGCCGAACGAAGACAGCCGGGCCGGTTTGGGACTCGGGCTGTCCATCGCCCGTCAGAGCATCGAAGCGGATCATGGGACGTTGACGGTCCGGGACGTGCCGGGCTCAGGTTGCATATTCACGATCAGCCTGCCTCGCTACACGCTTCAATAGCCATCGGAGTTCGCCATGCATGCACCGAGGGGAGTCATGAATGGACCGGGACCGGCGATTCAGCGATGTCAGAGATCCTCGCCGATCTGCACACGCATCTTGGTGCCAGACTGCCGCTCTATCGTCAGACCCCCGAAGCCCACCCCATACGTCGTCGACGAATCACTCGGACTCTTGACCGAACGGACCGTCTGCCATTCTTCGGCAAGGTGTCGAGTCGACCCGGTGTACACCAGGTCCCCCACCTGCAATTGTTCGATGCATACGTCTTTAACAATAGCCAAAATCATTCCTTCCAGATGTTGAACGAAGTCGCGCCGTCGGCCTGTTGACCTTCGGTTGATTGCGACCCTGCACATCATTCAGCGCCTTTGGGACCTCAATAGCAACCGCGCTGTTCGCAAGGCGAAAGGTCCCACGCGTTGCGCCGGTTGTCATGGAGCCGTCGACGAGCAATGGTGTACGCCAACGCACATACACACGTCGAGCGATGCCCAATACTCTGCGGGCTCGCCCAGGCCGCTCTTGGGCGCTTGCGCCGTTTCGCGCAATCACATAAAGAAGAGACATCCAAAATGACATTCGAAGGCATTCACCGTTTCGATCTCGGCTCGATCCGGTTTGCGTTTTATCCCGATGGCAACGATGGCGGAAGAATCCTCGCCGACATTTCGGAGCAGACGCTCTCGCACGTTTTTGGCAACCGGCTGGGCGGAGAAAGCTGGATCGATTTGTGCGGTCGTCACCGAGACCTGCTCGCAGCCGAAGCATTGGTCCAATACCGCATCGACCCGTCACGTCCAATCGAACTCGCTGTCAAAGATTTTGCGGCGTTCCGCGGTGCCTCCGCAACGTCTACCGCGGTCAGTGCACCCGGCAGATAGAGTCCAGGTGCCCGACTTCAAGCCGCCAGCGCGACGACCAACGACGCCTCATCGATTTCGGCGGTGACGCGACCGCGCACACGCAAACCGCTGCCCGTTCCCGCGAAGCCGACCAATTGCACGCCGCCGCTGAAGACGAGCGAGACTTCATCGCCCGACTCACCCCGCTCCATCGAGGTCACTCTGCCGTCGATGCGATTCGATGGATGCGCCGCGGGCACCGCGTCATCGGCGCGGCAAACGCGGACTGCGGTCGCCTTGCACAGCGCGACCACCCGTATACCGACGACCAGACCAAGCAGTTCGGTGCTCTCACGGGTGATGCGCGCCGTCACCGCTGCATCATTGCCCAACTGCAAAACCACGCGCGAGATCGGACCTGTCGTGTCGATGGCCGCGACGATAGCGGGCAGTTGGTTGCGCATGCTGGTGCGCAGCGCGAGCCGGGTCACCCCCAGTTCCGCCACACGGTCGGCATCGACGCCCGCCGCGATGGCACCAGCGCCCAATGAATCGCGCCAGCGCTGTTGCACAGCCGTGCGCGCCACGTCGAGCGCCTCGGACAGTTCCAGCAATTGCACGCCCTGTGGTGTGAGCGAAGCACCGCCACCTCCCGCGCCGCCGACCGCGCGCTCCACCAGCGGCACGCCCGCCAGGTTGGTCAGCGTATCGATCGCCTGCCACGCGGCCTTGTAGCTCACCGACGCATCGCGAGCAGCTTGAGAAATGCTTCCGCTGCGCCCGATGCCGCGCAGGATATCGATGCGTTTGTCGCTCTGGCTGTGGCCCAGGGCATCGGTGAAACGAGGGGTCTTCATGCGAGGATTGTGCGGGTGACCGAATCGCTATGCCCTCCGCCCGGCCTACAGCAAGTCAGGCGCCAGACAGTTAGCGCCAAAGGCTGGTGCAGGGCACGGTGGTCTTTTCAACAAGGAGATGTCCCCATGAAAAGGCTTTTGCTGATCTTCGCCGCCTCATCGATGCTCGCTGGCTGTATCGCCGTTCCGTACGACCAGGGCCGCC
Organism: Variovorax sp. LG9.2; assembly: GCF_035018885.1. Classification (NCBI taxonomy): domain Bacteria; kingdom Pseudomonadati; phylum Pseudomonadota; class Betaproteobacteria; order Burkholderiales; family Comamonadaceae; genus Variovorax; species Variovorax sp. LG9.2. Next base: position 97,851 of record NZ_JASJXB010000013.1, read on the forward strand.
CGCCACCGCCGCCGCGCCCATATGGCGATCGTGATCGCGACGGTGTACCGAACCGGGCTGATCGCGACCGCGATGGCGACGGCATCCCGAATCGCTACGACCGCGCGCCAAACAATCCGAATCGCTAATCGGCTCGCCACCTCGGCGCGCCATCGTTCATCGCCGGAAACCAGAATGCCGTGGTCTGGTTGCGAAGCGGGTTGCTGCTCGATAGAAAGCTAGCGGTAGAACGCCTCGACCTTGCCCTTCAGCTTGATCAACAGCGGCTTGCCCTTGCGGTCGAGCGCCTTGCCCGCGGGCACCTTGATCCAGCCTTCGCTGACGCAGTATTCCTCGACGTCGACCCTGTCTTTTCCGTTGAACGTGATGCCGATGTCGTGATCGAAGACGGCGGCCACGTGGTGCGGACTGCGCGGATCGATGGACAGGTGGTCGGGCAGCGGTGGCTTCTGCGCGGATTCGGTGGCGGTGGCGGTTGTGTCGGTCATGAATGTCGGTCCGGTTCCGGGTTCTTTCGAGTCTCTTCATTTTGAACGCGATTCGAGCAGGCTCGCTTTGCGCGTTCTACACTTTCGCTATTCCACTTTTGCATAGCGCCAGATGAACTCGACTGTCCGGCGCCAAGCAGTCCTTCTTGAACGCCGACCGACTCGCCACAAAGCCTGCTCGACGCGTCGCATTGTTATCATCGTTATTCCATATCTGAATAGCGTTCCGAAGGAGCTGCTTTGATGAAGACGACGACCCGCCGCCTGACCATCCCACTGCGCACCATGGCCTTGTGCGCAGTGCTGCTCGCAGGCAGCGCCGCCTCCCAGGCGCAAGAGCTCGTGGTCTCGGCCGCCGCCAGTTTGACCAACGCGTTCCAAGCCGTCGGCCGGGCCTTCGAGCAGAGCAAGCCGGGTGCCAAGGTCACATTCAACTTCGCGGCATCGGGACCGTTGCTTGCGCAAATCCAGCAAGGCGCGCCGGTCGACGTATTCGCGTCGGCCGACCAGGAAACGATGAACAAGGCCGCAACCGCGAACCTCCTGGCGGCGCCGACGCGGGTCGACTTCGCAGCCAACACGCTGGTGCTCATCGTGCCCGCCACCGCCAAGGAAACGCCCAGGAAGCTCGGCGACTTGAGCGGCGCGACGTACCAACGCGTGTCGACCGGCACGCCGGCCACCGTGCCCGTCGGCCGCTACACCACCGAGGCCATCGAAAAGGCCGGCCTCACCGCCAAGCTGCAGCCCAAGTGGATCTACGGCGAGAGCGTGCGGCAGGTGCTCAACTACGTGGCGCGCGGCGAGGTCGATGCCGGCTTCGTCTACCGCACCGACGCCATGATCGAACCCGACAAGACGCGCATCGCGCTGACGGTGCCGACCACCACGCCGGTGAGCTACCCCATCGCGCAGATCGCGATCAGCAAGCAGCCCGCGCTGGCCGTCGAATTCATCGCCTACGTGCGCAGCGCGCCGGGCCAAGCCATCTTGCAGCGCTTCGGTTTCTCCAAGCCGTGAGTGCGGAGAGCCTGCCCCTTTGCTCACTCCCCTCTGGCTGACGCTCAAAGTTGCCCTCATCGCCACGCTCATTGCGGGCGTGGTGGGCATTGCACTCGGTTGGTGGATGTCGCGGCGCCGGTTCGCCGGCGACAACATCATCGACGCGATCTTGATGCTGCCGATGGTGCTACCGCCCACGGTCATCGGGTACTACCTGATCGTGCTGATCGGCCGAAATGGGGTCTTCGGGCAGTACCTCGATCGCTGGTTCGGCATCAACCTCATCTTCACCTGGCAGGGCGCGGTCATCGCTGCATCGGTCGTGTCGTTTCCGCTGGTCTACAAGGGCGCGCGGGCAGCCTTCGAAGAGGTGGACGGCCGCTTCGCCAACGCGGCACGAACACTCGGTGCCGGCGAGTTCGAAGTCTTCGTGCGCGTCGCGCTGCCGCTGGCGGTGCGTGGCATCGCGGCCGGGCTCATGCTCACCTTCGCGCGCGCCATGGGCGAGTTCGGCGCGACGCTGATGATCGCCGGCAACCTGCCCGGAAAGACGCAAACGCTGTCGATCGCGGTGTACGAAGCGGTGCAAGCCGGCAACGACCAGCTCGCGTTATGGCTCACGCTCGTGATCTCGGTGGTGTGCATCACGGTGCTCGTGGTGTCGAGCCGCTTGCTGCAGGCGCGGCATTGAGATGACTGCGTCACTGCCTTCTATTGCTCCGGCGCTCGACATCGATTTGCGGCTCACGCTTCAGACTGCCGACCGCGTCTTCGAGCTGCATTCACGCTTCACTTCGACCGCTCACCGCACCGCGTTGATGGGTGCATCGGGCTCCGGAAAATCGACCGTGCTGATGGCAATCGCCGGCCTCACGCCCTCGGTGCGCGGCCATGTGCGTATCGGCTCGCATGCGCTACTCGACTCGGCACGCGGCATTGATCTGCCAGCGCGCTCGCGCCGCGTGGGCATGGTGTTCCAGGACTACGCGCTTTTCCCGCACATGACCGTCGCGCAAAACCTGATGTTCGGCGTGCATCGCCTCGGCACGCGGCCCGACGATGCGCAGCAGGCGCGCGTCGATGCGCTGATGCAGCAGTTCGATCTGGTCCGATTGCGCGATGCGATGCCGCGGCACTTGTCCGGCGGTCAGCGGCAGCGCGTGGCGCTGGCCCGCGCACTCGCGGCGGAGCCGCAACTGCTGCTGCTCGACGAGCCGCTGTCGGCGCTCGACGCGCCGCTGCGCGTGCGCCTACGCCGCGAGCTTGCCGAAATGCTCGACCGCGTGCGGGTGCCGACGTTGCTGGTCACGCACGACCCGCAAGACGTCGAAGCGCTGGCGCAATCGGTCATTCATATCGATAACGGGCGGGTCGTCGAGGCGGGCTCTGCCGATGCGTCGCCCGACGTGTCAACCGACGCATTGCCCGTCTTCGTCTCTACCGGAGTTCCTTGACATGCGCGCCTGGACCCTCTTCCGCTTGCTGAGGCACAGCCTGGCATCTTTCGCCACCCGCGACCGATGGTTACCGCGCCGTGTTCTCGTGGCCGGTGATTCGCAGCACAGCAGTCGGCGATGGCGTGCTGGTGCTGTTTGAGCGTGACGGTCATGCGCCACGTGCGCAACCTGGTCCGCATCGAAGTGCGCATTCTGGACTGATTGCATCGGTGCCGGCATCAGCCGCATGTGCTGCACAGTGCCGTCAGAATGAGCGCTTTTCATCCCTGCACACATGATCGTCCGACCCCGACCCCATTGGCTGCGCATGCTCTTCGTGTGGCGCGGGTCGGTGCTTCGCGACATCGCACCGCAACTGCTGGCGACGACGCTGTTCGCCATCGCCATCACCCTGCTCCACGGCCGCGTTTTCCAGTGGAAGATCCCGCTCAATTTCGTGCCCTTCTCGCTCATAGGCCTGACGCTGGCGATCTTTCTCGGCTTCAGGAACAGCACGAGCTACGCGCGGTACTGGGAGGCGCGAACGCTGTGGGGCACCCTGCTCAACGAGACGCGGTCGCTGGTGCGCCAGGCGCTCACGCTGGTCGATGAGCCCGAGCGTGCGTCGGCGTTGACGCAACGGCTGATCGCCTTCGTGCATGCGTTGCGGCATCAGTTGCGCAGTACCGATCCGACGGCGGACCTTGCACGGCTGCTGTCGCCTGCGGAATGCGAGCGACTTTCGGCCGTGCAGTACAAGCCCGCCGTCCTGCTCCTGATGGCTGGCGAATGGCTGCGCGACCAACGGCAAGCCGGCCGACTCGCGCCCGCGTTGCAGCAGGCGATGGAATGGCCGCTCAGCCGCCTCAGTGAAGCACTCGGCGGCTGCGAACGCATTGCCAGCACACCCATTCCGTTCACTTACGCGGTCATCATTCATCGCACGATCTACATCTATTGCGTACTACTGCCCTTTGGCCTGATCGATTCGATCGGCCCCATGACGCCGGTGATCGTGGCCTTCATCGCCTACACCTTCTTTGCGCTCGAAGCGCTCGCCGCAGAGATCGAAGAGCCCTTCGGCGAAGCGGCCAACGACCTCGCTCTCGACGCCATGTCCCACATGATCGAGTCGACATTGCGGGAGATGATGGGGGAACTCGCGGCAACCCCGAAACCGGTTCCAGCCAACTTCATCTTGACTTGAAACCCTTCGCAAGCGCCTGCGAATTGGACGGCGTATGTTCCGTGAGTTCAATTTTTCAAGCCTCGCTTTAAGCCAACGCACCGGAAGCTTTTTATGACCCTCACCCACGCCTACGCGGCCCAGTCCGCCACCACGCCGCTCGCCCCTTTCACCTTCGAGCGCCGCACGCCCACCGCACGCGATGTCGCCATCGACATCCTCCATTGCGGCGTGTGCCACTCCGATCTGCATACTGCCAAGAGCGAATGGGGACCGTCGGTTTTTCCGTGCGTGCCGGGCCATGAAATCGTCGGGCGCGTCACCGCCATTGGCAGTGACGTATCCAAGTTCAAGGTCGGCGACATCGTCGGCGTCGGCTGCATGGTCGACAGCTGCCAGCACTGCCAACCCTGCGCCGACGGGCTCGAACAGTATTGCGACAACGGCATGACCGGCACCTACAACAGCCAGGAGCAGGTCTCGCGCGCCAACACGCTGGGCGGCTACTCCGACCACATCGTCGTCTTCGAAAAGTTCGTGCTGAAAGTAACGCACGACGAAAAAGACCTGGCCGCCGTGGCGCCGCTGCTGTGCGCCGGCATCACGACCTACTCCCCGCTGCGTCACTGGAAAGTCGGCCCGGGACACAAGGTCGGCATCGTCGGTTTGGGCGGCCTGGGGCACATGGGCGTGAAGATCGCCGCGGCACTCGGTGCGCATGTGGTGCTCTTCACCACATCACCAGGCAAATCGGCGGACGCTCTGAGGCTCGGCGCCAAGGAAGTCGTGGTGTCGAAGAACCCCGACGAAATGAAGGCTCATCTCAACAGCTTCGACTTCATCCTCAACACCGTGGCCGTGTCGCACGACCTCGACCCTTTCCTCGCGCTGCTCAAGATGGATGGCACGATGACGCTGGTCGGCGCGCCGAGCACGCCGCATCCTTCCCCTGGCGTCTTCGGCCTGATCACCAAGCGCCGCAGCATCGCCGGCTCGATGATCGGCGGCATCCCGGAGACGCAGGAGATGCTCGACTTTTGCGCCAAGCACAACATCGTTTCGGACATCGAAGTCATCAAGATGCCGCAGATCAACGAAGCCTATGAGCGCATGCTCAAGAGCGACGTCAAGTACCGCTTCGTCATCGACATGTCGACGGTGCAGGAAACTCTCTGATGAAAATCAGCGCACGCAAGCCCTCCCAGGCAAGATCATTTCGGTCGTCCGTGGTCCAGTCACCACTGAAGTGACACTCGAAATTGCAGCCGGAGTCGAGCGTGATGATCAGGACCGACTGAGCGAGCGCTGGCCCACGCTCTTGACGTGACGCAGCCCGAGTAAATTGAGGCGGTCGTGGCCGAAGCCACGCGCCGCTTCGGCCGAGCGGGGCGCTCGTCAACAACGCAGGCTATGGCTATCTCGCTGCCATCGAGGAAAGCGAAGACGCTGAAGTGCGCGCCATGTTCGAGACCAACGTCTTGCGACTCGTCGACATGACGAAGGCGGTGCGGACCGCCCTTCCCTCAACGCACGAACTAGCTCTGCGCTGAAGCCAAGGCCGCGTTGAGCGTCGCACTGGGCCGCATGATGGCGTCGCACTTCTTTGGATCGGCAAGGTAGTAGCCGCCGATGTCGGCAGGCTTGCCTTGCACTGCTGCAAGCTCGTCGACGATCTTCTTTTCGCCGTCGGTGAGGCTCTTGGCCAGCGCGGTGAAACTCGACTGCAATTGCTTGTCGTCCGTTTGTGCCGCGAGCTCTTGCGCCCAGTACATGGCCAGATAGAACTGGCTGCCGCGGTTGTCGAGCTGGCCGGTCTTGGGCGACGGGTTCTTGTTGTTGTCCAGCAGTTTGCCGGTTGCAACATCCAGCGTCTTCGCGAGGATGACGGCCTGCTTGTTGCCGGTCTTCAGGCCCAGGTCTTCGAGCGACACGGCCAGCGCCAGGAACTCGCCAAGGGAATCCCAGCGCAGGTGGTTTTCTTCCACCAGCTGTTGCACATGCTTGGGCGCCGAACCGCCAGCACCGGTCTCGTACATGCCGCCGCCGGCCATCAACGGCACGATCGACAGCATCTTGGCGCTGGTGCCCAGCTCCATGATCGGAAACAGGTCGGTCAGGTAGTCGCGCAGGATGTTGCCGGTCACCGAGATGGTGTCGAGCCCACGAATCACGCGCTCCAGCGTGTAGCGCATCGCGCGCACCTGCGACATGATCTGGATGTCCAGGCCGGTGGTGTCGTGGTCCTTCAGGTAGAGCTTGACCTTCTTGATGACCTCGTTTTCATGCGGGCGGTACGGGTCGAGCCAGAACACGGCGGGCGTGCCCGAATTGCGGGCGCGCGTGACGGCCAGCTTGACCCAGTCGCGGATAGGCGCGTCCTTCACCTGGCACATGCGCCAGATGTCGCCCTTCTCGACGTTTTGCGAGAGCAGCACTTCGCCAGTGGCAAGGTCGACGATGTTGGCCACGCCGTCATCGGGGCACTCGAAGGTCTTGTCGTGCGAACCGTATTCCTCGGCTTGCTGGGCCATCAGGCCGACGTTGGGAACGGTGCCCATGGTCTTGGGGTCGAAGTTGCCGTTCCACTTGCAGAAGTTGATGATCTCCTGGTAGATGCGGGCGAAGGTCGACTCGGGCATCACGGCCTTCACGTCCTTCAGGCGGCCGTCCGCCCCCCACATCTTGCCGCCGTTGCGGATCATCGCGGGCATCGACGCGTCCACGATGATGTCGTTGGGCGAATGGAAGTTGGTGATGCCCTTGGCCGAGTCGACCATCGCCAGCTCGGGCCGATGCTCGTGGCAGGCGTGCAGGTCCTTGATGACCTGCTCACGCTGCGACGACGGCAGCGTCTCGAGCTTGTCGTACAGGTTGACCATGCCGTTGTTGACGTTGACGCCCAGCTCTTCGAACAGCTTGGCGTGCTTCTCGAACGCATCCTTGTAGAAGATGCGCACGCAGTGGCCGAACACGATGGGGTGCGACACCTTCATCATGGTGGCCTTGACGTGCAACGAGAACATCACGCCGGTCTTGTGCGCGTCTTCGATTTCTTTCTCGTAGAAGGCAATCAATTCCTTCTTGCTCATGAACATGCTGTCGATGATCTCGCCGTCTTTCAGCGGCACCTTGGCCTTGAGCACGATGGTCTTCCCGGTCGCGGTGGTGAGTTCCATCTTGACGTCACGCGCCTTGTCGAGCGTCATCGACTTTTCGCCGTGATAGAAGTCGCCGCGGTGCATGTGCGACACATGCGAGCGCGAGGCCTGGCTCCAGTCTGCCATGCTGTGCGGGTGCTTGCGGGCGTAGTTCTTGACGGCCAGCGGCGCGCGACGGTCGGAGTTGCCTTCGCGCAGTACCGGGTTCACGGCGCTGCCGGTGCACTTGCCGTAGCGGGCGCGAATCGCTTTGTCTTCGTCGGTCTTCGGGGCTTCCGGATAGTCGGGCAATGCATAGCCCTTCCCCTGCAGTTCCTTGATGCAGGCCTGAAGCTGCGACACCGATGCGCTGATGTTCGGCAGCTTGATGATGTTGGTGTCCGGCAGCAGCGTGAGCCGGCCGAGTTCTGCCAGGTTGTCGGGCCGGCGCTGGGCTTCGGTCAGAAATTCCGGGAACTCGCCCAGGACGCGGGCCGCCACCGAAATGTCGCTGGTGGTGACCGTGATGCCGGCCGGCGCGGTGAATGCGCGGACGATCGGCAAAAACGCCGCTGTCGCCAGCGCCGGCGCCTCGTCGGTCAGCGTGTAAATGATGGTCGGTTCGGTCGTCGTGCCCATGCGCGTGATTCCTTGGTGAAGATGCGTAATTGTCGCTCTGTCGCCGAGCGGACTGCCAGTCCGAACGCTGGAAAACCCTGATTTCACGAATGCATCGGTCCATTTTTGGATTGAATTGGACTGACCGGCGCTGAAGGTCGAAACTTTTCCCGGACACCATGACTCCACTGACCTACCCCTCGCCTGCACTCTCGGCCCGGTCCTCACCACATGCCGACGCGGCTTCCGTCGTGGGCGACGTGCTGATGCGCCGCGCCGGCGAGCCCGGTGCGCTGCTGCCGATCCTCCACGACGTGCAGGATGCGCTCGGCTACGTCCCTGCCGACCAGGTGCCGCCCATCGCCGAGGCATTGAACGTGTCGCGCGCCGAGGTGCACGGCGTCGTCACTTACTACCACCACTTTCGGAGCGCGCCCGCGGCGCGGCATGTGCTGCAGATCTGCCGCGCCGAGGCGTGTCAGTCGATGGGCGCCAATGCGCTGATGGCGCATGCGGAACTCCGCCTCGGCTGTTCGGCGCACGACAGCGCGAAGAGCAGCACTTCGGCAGATGGCGCCTTCACTCTGGAGCCGGTCTTTTGCCTCGGCTTGTGCGCCTCGTCGCCAGCCTTGCTGCTCGACGATGAATTGCACGCGCGCATGACGCCGCGGGCTTTCGATGCCTTGATCGCCGAAGTCGTCGCTGTTGCCGAGCCGGTCGGGACCACAACATGAATGCGGTCACCGTGTACGTCCCGCGCGATGCTGCCGCACTCGCTGTCGGTGCCGACCGCGTGGCGCGCCGCATTGCAGACGAGGCGCAAATGCGTGGACTCGACGTCCACATCGTGCGCAACGGATCGCGCGGCCTGATGTGGCTCGAACCTCTGGTCGAGGTCGCCACGTCGGCAGGTCGCGCCGCGTACGGGCCGGTGACGCCTGGCGATGTCGCGGGCCTGTTCGATGCCGACTTCATCGTGCCGACCGGCGCCAGGCCACATCCCCTGCATCTCGGCCTGACTGACGACATCCCGTATCTCAAGAACCAGGAGCGCCTGACCTTCGCGCGCATGGGTATCACCGACCCGCTGTCGCTCGCCGACTACGAAGCCCATGAAGGTTACGCCGGCCTGCGCCGTGCGATGACCTTGATGCCCGCGGACATCGTGCAGCAGGTGCTCGACTCGGGCCTCCGCGGGCGCGGTGGCGCAGCATTTCCGGCGGGCATCAAATGGAAGACGGTGCTCGCCACGCCCGCGTCGCAAAAGTACATCGTCTGCAACGCCGACGAAGGCGATTCGGGCACCTTCTCGGACCGCATGACGATGGAGGGCGACCCGTTCATGCTGATCGAGGGCATGACCATCGCTGGCATCGCGACCGGCGCGACGAAAGGCTATGTCTACATCCGCTCAGAGTATCCGCACGCGATCTCCACGATGAACGAGGCCATCGGCATCGCCAACGCGGCCGGCTTTTTCGGCGAAGACATCCTCGGCTCGGGCCACGATTTTTCGCTCGAAGTGCGCAAGGGCGCCGGCTCGTACGTGTGCGGCGAAGAAACCGCGCTGCTCGAAAGCCTCGAAGGCAAGCGCGGCATCGTGCGCGCCAAGCCGCCGCTGCCGGCCATCACCGGCCTCTTCGGCAAGCCGACGCTCATCAACAACGTGATCACGCTGGCCAGCATTCCGGTGATCCTTGCGCGTGGTGCGGCGTTCTATCGCGACTTCGGCGTCGGGCGCTCGCGCGGCACGCTGCCGATTCAGCTGGCCGGCAACATCAAGCACGGCGGACTGGTCGAGAAGGCCTTCGGCGTGACGCTGCGCGAACTGCTCTACGACTACGGCGGCGGCTCGGCGTCGGGCCGGCCGATCAAGGCGGTGCAGGTCGGCGGTCCGCTCGGCGCCTACCTGCCGGAGTCGAAATGGGATTTGCCGCTCGACTACGAAGCGTATGCGGCGGCCGGCGGCACGGTCGGGCATGGCGGCATCGTGGTGCACGACGACACGGCCGATTTGTCGAAGCTGGCACGCTACGCAATGGAGTTCTGCGCCATCGAATCGTGCGGCAAGTGCACGCCCTGCCGCATCGGCTCGACCCGCGGCGTCGAGGTGATCGACAAGATCCGCGCGAACCACGGCCGAGAAGAGCAAGTCATGCACGTCGAGCTGTTGCGCGACCTGTGCGACACGATGCTCCACGGCTCGCTCTGCGCCATGGGTGGCATGACGCCCTTCCCGGTGCTGTCGGCGCTCGACCACTTCCCTCAGGACTTCGGCATCGTCGCGGTCGAATCCATTGCGCCACTGCCTGCCTGAACCGGCCTGAAGCCGTCAAACGAAGTCACCGGACCAACCCATGCTGGACACCCACAAAGACACCGACTACGGCACGCCCCGTCGCGAATCACCGCGCGAGGTCACGCTCGAAATCGACGGCAACGAAGTGACAGTGCCGGCCGGCACGTCGTTGATGCGCGCTGCCGTCGACGCCGGCATCCAGGTGCCCAAGCTCTGCGCCACCGACAGCCTGGAACCCTTCGGCTCTTGCCGCCTGTGCCTGGTCGAGATCGATGGCCGAAAGGGTTATCCGGCCTCGTGCACCACGCCTGCCGAGGCCGGCATGAAGGTGCGCACGCAAACGCCCAAGCTGCAGCAATTGCGCAAGGGCGTGATGGAGCTCTACATCTCCGACCATCCGCTCGACTGCCTGACCTGCGCGGCCAACGGCGACTGCGAACTGCAGGACATGGCGGGCGTGACCGGCTTGCGCAACGTCCGCTACGGCTTCGACGGCGCCAACCATCTGAAGGCGAAGAAAGACGAGTCGAACCCCTACTTCACCTATGACCCAAGCAAGTGCATCGTGTGCAACCGCTGCGTGCGCGCCTGCGAAGAAACGCAGGGCACCTTCGCGCTGACGATCAGCGGCCGCGGCTTCGAGTCGCGCGTGTCGCCGGGGCAAGACGAACCCTTCATGGCGTCGGAATGCGTGAGTTGCGGCGCCTGCGTCTCGGCCTGCCCGACCGCCACGCTGCAGGAGAAGTCGGTCATCTGGCTCGGTCAGCCGGAGCACAGCGTCATCACCACCTGCGCCTACTGCGGCGTGGGTTGCGGCTTCAAAGCGGAGATGAAAGGCAACGAAGTCGTGCGCATGACGCCGTGGAAAGACGGCAAGGCCAACGAGGGCCACTCGTGCGTCAAGGGCCGCTTCGCCTGGGGCTACGCAACGCATCAAGACCGGATGTTGAAGCCGATGATCCGCGAGAAGATCACCGACCCATGGCAGGAGGTGAGCTGGGATGTGGCGGTGGACCACGCGGCCAGCGAGTTCAAGCGGCTGCAGGCCAAGTACGGCAAAGATTCGATCGGTGGCATCACCTCGTCACGCTGCACCAACGAAGAAACCTACCTGGTGCAAAAGCTGGTCCGCACCGCTTTCGGCAACAACAACGTCGACACCTGTGCGCGCGTGTGCCACTCGCCGACCGGCTATGGGCTGGGCCAGACGCTCGGCACGTCCGCCGGCACGCAGACGTTCAAGTCGGTCGAGCAAGCCGACGTGATCGTGGTCATCGGCGCGAACCCGACCGACGGCCATCCGGTGTTCGCGTCGCGCATGAAGAAGCGGCTGCGCGGCAGCGCCACCGTGGCTGGCGCCAGGCTGATCGTGATCGACCCACGCCGCATCGACATCGTGCGCTCGCCGCATGTGCAAGCGGATCACCACTTGCAGCTGAAGCCCGGCACCAACGTGGCGGTGATCACCGCAATGGCGCATGTCGTGGTCACCGAAGGGCTCGTCGCCGAAGCATTCGTGGCCGAACGCTGCGACGCCAAGTCGTTCGGAGAATGGCGCGAATTCGTGGCGCGTGCCGAGAATTCGCCCGAGGCGATGGAAGCGGCGACCGGGGTGCCGTCGGCCGACCTGCGCGCAGCGACACGCCTGTATGCGAATGCCGCGAACGGTGCCATCTACTACGGCCTGGGCGTGACCGAACACAGCCAGGGCTCGACGATGGTGATGGGCATCGCCAACCTCGCGATGGCCACCGGCAACGTCGGCCGTGAAGGTGTGGGCATCAACCCGTTGCGCGGACAGAACAACGTGCAGGGTGCCTGCGACATGGGCTCGTTCCCGCATGAACTGCCCGGCTACCGGCACGTATCCGACAGCATCACGCGCGCGTCGTTCGAAGCAGCGTGGGGTGTCGAGATCAGCCCCGAGCCGGGCCTGCGCATACCCAACATGTTCGATGCGGCGTTGAGCGGCAGCTTCAAGGGTCTGTATTGCGAAGGCGAGGACATCGTGCAGTCGGACCCCAACACGCAGCACGTGGCCGCCGCCATGATGGCGATGGAATGCGTGGTGGTGCAAGACCTCTTTCTGAACGAGACCGCCAAGTACGCGCACGTGTTTTTGCCCGGCTCGTCGTTCCTCGAAAAAGACGGCACTTTCACCAACGCCGAGCGGCGCATTTCGCGCGTGCGCAAAGTGATGCCGCCCAAGGCCGGACTGGCCGATTGGGAAGTGACGCAGAAGCTGGCGCAGGCGCTGGGCTATCCGATGCACTACGCCAGCCCGAAAGAAATCATGGACGAGATCGCCGCGCTGACGCCGACTTTTTCCGGCGTGAGCTACGAGCGGCTCGACGAACTCGGCAGCATCCAGTGGCCGTGCAATGCCGACGCGCCCGAGGGAACGCCGACCATGCACATCGACGCCTTCGTGCGCGGCAAGGGCAAATTCATCGTCACGCAGTACGTGGCGACGGACGAGAAGGTCACGCGCAAATTTCCGCTGCTGCTGACCACTGGCCGCATCCTGTCGCAGTACAACGTCGGCGCGCAAACCCGTCGCACCGACAACAACCAGTGGCACAGCGAAGACCGGCTGGAAATCCATCCGCACGACGCCGAGGAGCGCGGCATCGCGGAAGACGACTGGGTCGGTATCAAGAGCCGTGCCGGGGAGACGGTGCTGCGCGCGACGGTGTCCGAGCGCATGCAGCCGGGTGTGGTCTACACGACATTCCACTTCCCGGAATCGGGTGCCAACGTCATCACCACCGACAACTCCGACTGGGCCACCAACTGCCCTGAATACAAGGTGACAGCGGTGCAGGTCATGCCTGTGATGCAGCCTTCTGCGTGGCAACAGGAATACAGCCGGTTCCACAAGGTGCAGTTGGATCTGTTGGCTGCGCGCGCCGAGCCAGCAGATGTCGCGTCGGCGAAATGACGGTCCTGCGCGATGCAAGTTGATTCGCTGGTACGCATGGCCAACCAGATCGGCACCTTCTTCGAGGCGATGCCCGACCGCGAGGAGGCGCTGGAAGGCATTGCGCAGCACTTAAAGCGATTCTGGGAACCGCGCATGCGGCGTGCGTTACTGGCGCACGTCGACCAAAGTGGCAGAGGCGACACCACCGACTTAAGCGCAATGGTCGTCGAAGCAATCAGCCTGCACCGCGACGTGTTGGGCTGACCAGAGCGCATCGGAAGCGCCCGGCGCCCGGCTCAGGTCTGGACGGTGAACGCCATCGCCAGACCGTTCATGCAGTAGCGCAGGCCGGTCGGCGGCGGACCGTCGTCGAAAACGTGACCCAGGTGGCCGCCGCAGCGCCGGCACAGCACCTCGTCCCGGCTCATGCCCAGGCTGTTGTCAGACGTCTTTTCGACCGAGTTGTCCATCGGCTGGTAGAAGCTGGGCCAGCCGGTGCGGCTGTCGAACTTGGTGGTCGACGAGAACAACGGCAACTTGCAGCCAGCGCACGAGAACGTGCCGGTACGCTTTTCCTTGTCGAGCGGGCTGGAGTACGGCCGCTCGGTGCCCGCCTGGCGAAGCACCTGAAATTGCTCGGGCGTGAGCATCGCCTTCCACTGCGCCTCGGTGTGCGTCACCTCGTAGGCCTTGGCGGCGCGGGCGACCGGAGTGAGCAACAAGCCGGGAAGCGTGCCGAGCGCGCCGGCCGCGAGAGTGAACAGAAATTGCCTGCGGGGTGCCATGGGTTCTCCGATGAGGTGTCTGGTTGACGCAATCCGGAGTTTCGGCGGCGTTTGGTACCCGCTGTGTACGCAGACAAACGCTCCGCGGATTCTTTTACTGGGACTTTTCCGGACAACAAAGCACTGGCGCACCTCCCATAATCTTTCGATGAAGCGCGAATCTTCCTTGCTCGGATGGCCGGCTGGCGCCGGCGAGGCGGCGGCGCTGGCGCGTGGGCTCGATGCCCGTCGCTCGCCTTTGGGGGCTCCACCGGCCTGGCCGCAAGCCTTGCGCACAACGCTGGAATTGATGTTGCCGGCGCATGCGCAGATGGTGCTTTTCTGGGGGCCCGAGCTGGTCGCGCTGTACAACGACGCCTACGCGCCGACCATCGGCCTGAAGCACCCGACAGCCTTCGGAAGGCCGGCGGCAGAAAACTGGGCAGAACTGTGGGACGACCTCGGCCCGCTGTTGAATCAGGTGTTGCAACAGGGCGAGAGTTTTTCGGCCATCGACAGACCGTTCCATATCGATCGCCACGGCCATCTCGAAGAAGTGTTCTTCGACGTGTCGTTCTCCCCCGTGCGCGAGGCCAACGACCACATCGGCGGCGTGCTGTGCCTCGTCAACGAAACCACCGAGCGCGTACACGGTCGCCTGGCACTTGCTGAAAGTGAAACGCGCCTTCGCGATGCGTCACGGCGCACCGCACTTGCCCTGAGCGCGAGCGCCATCGTCGGCACCTGGATGTGGGACGTGCAGACCGACATGGTGTTCGCCGATGAAGCCCTCGCGACGGCTTTTTCCTTGCAGGCGCCGGACAGGCAAGGCGGCCTGCCGATTTCGCGATTTCTGGAAGCGATTCATCCCGATGACCTGTCCAAAGTGCAGGCAGCCATCGCCGAGTCGCTTGCCCAGGGCGCGCCGTACCGCGTCGAGTACCGGGTGCGGACGCTCGACGCTCGCTGGCGGTGGGTGGAGGCCAGCGGTTACGTAGAACACGACGCAATGAACCGGCCCCTGCGCTTTCCTGGCGTGATGGTCGACATCGACAGCCGCAAGCTCGCCGAACAGGCGCTGCGGGAAACCAACAAGCAACTGCGACTGGCGCAGGCGGCGGGCGGCATCGGCGTCTTTCTGCTCGACATCGCGACCAACGAACTGAGTGTGTCGGCAGAGTTCTGTCGCATCTTCGGCGTGCCGGTGCGGCCTGAATTCCAGGCCTCGGTCGTCGAAGCCTTGCGCATCGACGCGGTGGAGCCGATGTCGACTCTGACGAACCGCGTCGATGGCTCGTTGCGCCTCAATGTCGAATACCCCATTCGCCGCGCCGACGATCAGTCGTTGCGCTGGATCGCACGGCGTGCCGAACTGGTTCGCAACGACGCCGGCAAGCCGATGTTGTTGCGCGGCGTGGTGCAGGACATCACAGGGGCCAAGCAGGTCGAAGCCACTTTGCGCCAGAGCGAGGGCCGCTTTCGTGCGCTGGCCCAGGCAGTGCCCAACCAGGTTTGGACCGCAGCAGGAGACGGCCGGCTCGACTGGTTCAACGACCAGGTCTATGAGTACTCCGGCATGCACTTCGAGCAACTCGAAGGCAACGGCTGGGCGACGATCGTCCATCCAGACGACCTGCCCGATGTCGTGTCGCAATGGCAGCTTTCGCTTGCGACGCAATTGCCCTACGCAGCGGAGTTTCGGCTTCGTCGGCTCGACGGCGACTACCGTTGGCATCTGGTGCGCGCCCATCCGGTGCAGGACGGCGACGGTCACGTCGGCGAAACCGGCGAAGGCAGCGCGCCGATGCGCTGGGTCGGTACCAACACCGACATCAACGACCAGAAGGCAGCGCAGGAGCGCCTCGCGCAAAGCGTCGAAGAGCGCACGCGCGACCGCGACCGGCTGTGGCAACTAAGCGCCGACATCATGGTCGTCGGCGACTTCGACGGCATCATTCGGGCGATCAACCCGGCCTGGGAAACGTTGCTCGGCTGGACGGAAGCGGAACTGGTCGGCCAGCCCCTGCTCGATTTTGTGCACCCGGACGACATCGACTCGACGGTGGCCGAAATCGCCAAGCTGTCGCGTGGGCAGATCACGCTGCGCTTTGAAAACCGGTATCGCCACAAGGACGGCAGCTATCGCACGTTGTCATGGAGCGCGGTGCCCGACACGGACTCTCTTCATGCGGTCGGGCGCGACATCACGGCGCTGCGCGACTCCGAGTCGCGGCTGCGCCAAAGCCAGAAGATGGAAGCCATAGGGCAACTCACCGGCGGCATCGCGCACGACTTCAACAACTTGCTCCAAGGAATCACCGGCTCGATCGAGATCGTGCGGCGCCGCGTCGCGCTGGGCCGCACCGACGACCTCGACCGCTACATGAGTTCAGCAACACAGTCGGCGCATCGTGCAGCCGCGCTCATTCAACGGCTGCTGGCCTTCTCGCGGCGCCAGACGCTCAACCCGCGCGCGGTCGATGTCAACGCATTGATCGGCTCGATGGAAGACCTGCTGCGCCGCACGCTGAGTGAGCAGGTGCGGCTCGAGGTGCAGTTGGCCGACGGCGTAGGCGCTGCGTTGGGTGACGAGCCGCAACTCGAAAGCGCCATCCTCAACCTGGCCATCAATGCGCGCGACGCCATGCCGCATGGCGGTGCTCTGATCTTGTCGACCGGCCATGCGACGCTGCGCGAATCCGAGACGCGCCATCACGAAGGCCTGGACGCCGGCGACTACATCGCCATTTCGGTCGCCGACACCGGCACCGGCATGTCGCCTGAAGTCCTGGCCAAGGTGTTCGACCCCTTCTTCACGACCAAGCCCATCGGCCAGGGCACCGGCCTCGGACTTTCCATGGTGTACGGCTTCGCACAACAGTCGCGCGGTCATGTCCGCATCGAAAGCCGCGTCGGCCACGGCACGCGCGTGACGCTCTATTTGCCGCCAGCCCATGCCGACGCCGCTGCAGCCGTCGAGGCGGAGGCCGCAGCCGCTGCGCTTCCACAGGGGCGCGGCGAGGTCGTGATGGTCGTCGAGGACGATCCGGCCGTTCGACTGCTGGTGCTCGACGTGCTGGCCGACCTCGGCTATCGCACCATCGAGGCCGTCGACGGCACCACGGCCATGCCGATATTGCAGTCCGCGGTGCCGATCGATCTGCTGGTCACCGACGTTGGCCTGCCAGGCATCAACGGCCGGCAGTTGGCTGAGTTCGCACGCCAGCAGCGGCCGGGCTTGCACGTGCTTTTCATGACCGGCTATGCGGAACATGCAACGACTCGCGCCGAGTTTCTGGAGCCTGGCATGGACCTGATCGCCAAGCCCTTCGCAATCGACGATTTCGCGCAGCACATCGAGCAGATCGTGCGAGGACCGTCGAGCTGATCGCGTCCGCCCGCGCGACCGATATTCCGGCGCGGCTCGACCGCTTGCCGTGGTCGCGCTGGCACTGGCGCGTGGTCATGGCGCTCGGTATCGCGTGGGTGCTCGACGGACTCGAAGTGACGCTGGTCGGCTCGATCGGCGCGGTGCTCGAGCGTGCCGACACGCTGGCGCTCACCGCGACCGAGATCGGCTGGTCGGGTTCCGTCTACATCGCCGGTGCGGTCGTGGGTGCCCTGCTGTTTGGCCGGCTGACCGACAGGCTCGGCCGCAAGAAGCTGTTTCTCGTCACGCTGGTGGTCTACACGATCGGCACGCTGGCGACGGCGTTCTCGAACGACTTCGCCTTCTTCGCGCTCTGCCGCTTCGTCACCGGACTGGGCATCGGCGGCGAATACGCGGCCATCAACTCGGCCATCGACGAACTCATTCCGGCGCGGCTGCGGGGGCGTGTCAACCTCGCGATCAACGGAAGTTTCTGGGTCGGTGCAGCGCTCGGTGCCGGGCTCAGTCTGGTACTGCTCGACCCGCGCGTGCTCGGGCCGGTGTGGGGCTGGCGCGTCGGCTTCGGACTCGGCGCAGTGCTGGCCGTCGCCATATTGCTGGTACGGCGCGACGTGCCTGAAAGCCCGCGCTGGCTGATCGCGCAAGGCCGCGAAGAGGAAGCTCGCCGCATCCTCGACACCATCGAATGCGAAGTGGCAGCGGAATGCGGGCCGCTGCCACTGGCGGTCGGCCTGACGGTGTCGGGCCGGCGCACGCCGCCAACGATGCGCGAGGTCGCGCACGTGCTGTTGCGCAAGTACCGGCGACGCAGCGTGGTCGCGATGGCCTTGATGATCTCGCAGGCCTTTTTCTACAACGCGATCTTCTTCACCTACGCGCTGGTGCTCACGCGCTTTCATCGCGTACCCGAAGGCCGCGTGGCGCTCTACATCTTTCCGTTCGCGCTCGGTAACGTGCTCGGTCCGTTGCTGCTCGGCCCGCTGTTCGATCGCATCGGGCGTCGCAGGATGATCGCGTTCACCTATGTGCTGTCGGGCGTCGGGCTGGCGCTCACCGGCGGCGCGTTCATGCTGGGTTGGCTCGACGCGTTGACGCAGGCGCTGTGCTGGTCTGCGGTGTTCTTTCTGGCGTCGGCGGCGGCCAGCTCGGCGTATCTGACGGTGAGCGAGGTGTTTCCTCTGGAGATGCGGGCGCTGGCCATCTCGATCTTCTATGCAGTGGGCACAGGCGCGGGTGGTTTCGCTGCGCCGGTGTTGTTCGGCATGCTGATCGAAACCGGCAGCCGCGGCGCGGTGACGGTCGGCTATTGCATCGGCGCCGCGCTGGTCATCGTGGCGGGCTTGCTGGCCCTGCGGATGGGCGTGGACGCGGAACGCAAATCGCTGGAGGATGTGGCGCCGCCGCTGGGCGCGGACTGACTTTGCCTCTGATTTTTACCCGTCGACTGCAGCACTCATGTGCAAAAAAGTGGATGCAGGCGCAGCCTGGCCACCGACCGTCCTCAAACCGCGCAGGTTCTGAATCCGAAGAAGCCATCGTCACGACCCGGCGCGGCAAAGTCGCGCCGCTTGTCGGAGCGCAGCCGGGCGCGGGTCGCGAACGATGCACCGCGCAGCACGCGCGCCTGGCCGAAGGCGGGCACCGGATCGAAGGCACTGCCGGCACTCCACGGGTCGGCCTTGAAGCCGACCCACGGCTGCAAGGTTCCAGCGGTCCACTCCTGCACGTCGGACCACCGAAAGCCACGGCGTGCCGCCGTGTGCGCAGCGATCTCCCATTCGACTTCGGTCGCGACGCGGCGACCGGCCCAGCGGGCCCAGGCATCGGCCTCCCACCAGCTCAAGTGCACGGCACTCTGCTGGCCCGCGGCACGCACCGTGGTGCCGAAGCGGCGTTGCAACACCGAGCCACCGCTGCCATGCCGCGCACCGCCGATCTGCTCGACATAGCGTGGCGCACGACGCCCTTCGACCTGCGCGTTGAGCCAGCGCCATCCCTCGGGATGCCAGAGCGCGCTCGCGTCGTAGCCGCCATCGTCGACGAACTCGATGAATTGGCTCCAGGTGATCGGCTGCGCATCGATCTCGAACTCTGGCACTTCGATGCGGTCGCCGCCGCGTTCCTGTGCAAAGACGAAACCGGCATCGGGCAAACCTAGCTCCCACGTCGTCGCAGGCACCAGCAA
The DNA here is from genome assembly GCF_035018885.1 of Variovorax sp. LG9.2. Taxonomy (NCBI): domain Bacteria; kingdom Pseudomonadati; phylum Pseudomonadota; class Betaproteobacteria; order Burkholderiales; family Comamonadaceae; genus Variovorax; species Variovorax sp. LG9.2. Next base: position 117,280 of record NZ_JASJXB010000013.1, read on the forward strand.
GGGTTCACGCGTGACGGCAGTCGGGGTCTGCTCGATGCCGAGCGGCAAACCGAGTGCTTGCGCCGTCACGACCAGCTGCTCGCCGCACAGATCTTCATAGAACAACGCGAGCCGATAGAAGTACAACCCGGCATCCGTTTCTGCCGCGTGCTCCAGCAGCTCGAGCGTGCTCTCCAGCGTTTCGAGCAGATAGGCCTTGGTCTGGCTCAGGTCGGGCAAGTCGGGCAACCAGCGTGTATCGGGCGTGCGCTGCGTCGGGTTCCACCAGCCGTCGGCGTTGGGGTCGATGGCAGCCAGCCGCGTCGGACGCGCCGGGCAATCGGCGCCGAAAGCACGCTGCGTGTTGCGGGCGATCCACCACTCGGAAAACCAGCCGACGTGGCCGGCCATCCAGACCGGCGACGCGACACCCTCTTCGCCCTCTGCATACGCAGCAGCGGCCGGCAACTCGACCGAGCCCCACACGTTTTCGCACAGCGACAGCAGATGCAACGTGTGATTGCGTGCATCGATCAGCGCCAGCGAAAGCAGTTCCCGGCCCGCACGCCGCATGTCGGGCGAGTCGATGGAATATGGCACCGGATGTGCGCTGAACGGCGTCGATGACGGGGGGCTCGAAGGCATGCGCGATTATGGCGACAGCCGTTGCGCACGCTGATGCAGGCTGTAACATGCGCGCTTTTGTCGAGCTCGGAGCAAGCCCCAACGCAAGCTCAAGAGGGCTCCCATCTTGTTGCGATCCGTCGGGAGAAAACCCTTTGTCCGCACTTTTGAGGTTCGCGACAGTCACGGACTGGATCAGCGAAAAATTCGGCAAGCTCGCCGGTTATGCGGTGCTGTTCGCGTCGCTCATTTCGGCCGGCAACGCGCTCATCCGCTGCGGCTTCGACTTCAACAATGCTCCGACGAAGCCGGCGCCACCCCCGGCTTACGAGACGGCGCCATGAACGCGATCGACAGCCCCGCGTTCCCGCGCCTGCTCCGCATCCTCGCGGTGGTGCTGGCGTTCGACGTCGTCGCATTCGGCGTCTGGAGTTTTCCGGCCCTGCGCAGCACGGCGTGGTCGGCTGGCAGCGTGTGGGTCTTCGGCCTGGCATCGGTGTGCGTGATGTGGATGGGCTACTGGATCGTGCGCAGCCGCACCCGGCTCGATGGCGACGTCATGACGCAGACGTGGTTGTGGAACAAGCGCGCGGACGCACACGATGTCGTGCAGCTCAAACTCGTACACATCCGCTGGCTCGAACGTGCCATGGCGCCGCGTTTGCGGGTGCGCCGACGCAATGGCGCGATCATCTGGTTTCACTCGGCCGACCCACGGCTGCTCACCGCTTTCATTGAGCGTGTGGCGCAGTGCGCCATGCAAACTACAGCTTCTGCTGCTGCATGAAGCGATCGAACGTGCCTTCGGTGTAGCGGAACCAAGCGTTTTCGTCACCGAGAAACTTGACCCAGTCTGGGTAGATCTTTTTCCACTCGGGGTTCGTGTGGTTAAGGTCCGAGTAAATCTGCCGCGCCGACTTGAAGGCCGCATTCATCACGTCTTGCGAGAAGGGTCGCAGCTTGGTGCCCGAGCCGACCATTTGCTTCAGCGCGATCGGGTTCTTGGCGTCGTACTTGGCCGTCATCGAGAGGTTGGCCTGTGCGGCCGCCCCTTCGACGATGGCCTTGTACTCGGCCGACAGGCCTTCCCAAGCCTTGCTGTTGATGTAGAAGTCGATTTCCGCACCACCCTCCCACCAGCCGGGGTAGTAGTAGAACGGCGCGACCTTGTTGAAGCCGAGCTGCTGGTCGTCGTAGGGGCCGACCCATTCCAGGCCGTCGAGCGTGCCCTTCTCGAGTGCCGGGTACAGGTCAGCGCCGGGGATGGATTGCGCAATGACACCGAAGGGCTCGAGCACCTTGCCGGCAAACGGATTGGTGCCGAACCTGAGGCCCTTGAGGTCGGCGATCGACTTGATTTCCTTCCGGAACCAGCCACCCATCTGGGCTCCTGTATTGCCGCCCGGCAGGTTGACGATGTTGTACTTGGCATAGAAGGCACGCATCAGCTTCATGCCGTTGCCCTCGTACATCCATGCGTTCTGCTGCCGCGTGTTCATGCCAAAAGGCACTGAGCAGCCGAGGCAAAACGCCGGGTCTTTGCCGTAGAAATAATACGGCGCGGTGTGGGCCATTTCGACCGCCCCGCTTTGCACGCCATCGACCACGCCGAACGCCGGAATAAGTTCGCCGCCTGCATGCATCGATATCTGGAACCTGCCGCCACTCATGTCGCGGACGCTTTTAACGAAGGCCTCGCTGGTGCCGAAGATGGTGTCCAGCGACTTCGGAAAGCTGGAGGCACAACGCCAGCGCACCACCGCCTGGGCGTGCACGGCGGGCGCACTGCCGACGGCGAGGATGCCGGCAATGCCTGCGTTTTTAATGAGAGAACGACGGTCCATTGGGTTGTCTCCTGGGATGCGGGGAACTACGCAAGACGCAGCTGGTGACCGCGTTGACGGCTCTTGAAAGCTGTCGACTCGAAAGCTCGAGGGACCGGAGCATTGTAAAAACCGCCTCCCGCGCGAACGAGCGGGTTTTCCCCGCGAGGTCCCGAGGACGTTCCGGGCGGCGCAGTAACGCCGCGGATCGGATCAACGCTTCAACTCAGCGGCGTGCCTTCGACCGGGAATCGCGCCTCGATAGACGCTTGAATGCCCGCCGCGTCGAGCCCGAGCCCTGACAGCAACTTGACCGGATCGCCATGCTCGATGAAGCGGTCGGGCAAGCCGAGCTGCAGCACAGGCTTCTGGAGGCCGGCCACTTGCAGCGCCTCGAGCACCGCGCTACCCGCGCCGCCCATGATCGCGCCCTCCTCGAGTGTGACGATGGCATCGTGCGACTTGGCCATTTCATTCACCAACGCAACATCCAGCGGCTTGGCCCAACGCATGTTGACGACCGTGGCGTCGAGCGCCTCGGCCGCGACCAGCGCCGGATACAGCAACGTGCCGAAAGCGAGGATCACGATGCCTTTGCCCGTGCGGCGCACTTCGCCCTTGCCGAAAGGCAGCGCATCGAGCGTGATATGCGGCGTAACGCCCGCGCCGGCGCCGCGCGGATAACGCACCGCGACGGGGTGGTTCTGTTCGTAGGCGCTGGTGAGCAGCTGGCGGCACTCCGCCTCGTCGGCCGGGCAAGCGATGCTCATGTTCGGGATGCAGCGCAAGAAGGGAATGTCGTAGGCGCCTGCGTGCGTGGCGCCGTCAGCGCCCACCAGCCCAGCGCGATCGAGCGCGAACACGACAGGCAAATTCTGGATCGCAACGTCGTGGATCAGCTGGTCGTAGGCACGCTGCAGAAAGGTCGAGTAAATGGCAACGACCGGCTTCAGCCCTTCGCAAGCCAGGCCGGCCGCGAAAGTGACGGCATGCTGCTCAGCAATGCCGACGTCGTAATAGCGATCCGGAAAACGCTGCTCGAACTCGACCAGCCCCGAGCCCTCGCGCATCGCCGGTGTGATGCCGACCAGGCGACCGTCCTGCGCGGCCGTGTCGCACAACCACTGGCCGAAGACTTGCGTGAACGTCAGCTTGGGTTGCGTGGTCGGCTTGACGATGCCAATGCTCGGATCGAACTTGCCAGGGCCGTGATAGGCCACGGGATCGGCCTCGGCCAGCTTGTAGCCCTGGCCCTTTTTGGTGACGACGTGCAGGAACTGCGGGCCGTGCAGATGCTTCAGGTTCTCGAGCGTAGGCACCAGCGAATCGAGGTCGTGCCCATCGATCGGGCCGACGTAGTTGAAGCCGAACTGCTCGAACAGCGTGGCTGGCACGACCATGCCCTTGGCATGCTGCTCGAAGCGCTTGGCAAGCTCGAACAACGGCGGCGCGCCGCGCAGCACGCTCTTGCCGACGTTCTTCGCGGCGGCGTAGAAATTGCCGCTCATCAGCTGCGCCAAATAGCGGTTGAGCGCACCGACCGGCGGGCTGATCGACATGTCGTTGTCGTTCAGGATCACCAGCAGCTTGCAGTCGGCCACGCCTGCATTGTTGAGCGCCTCGAAAGCCATGCCGGCGGTGAGTGCGCCGTCGCCGATGATCGCCACGGCATGGCGTTCTTCGCCCTTTTGCTTGGCGGCCATCGCCATGCCGAGCGCAGCCGAAATACTGGTCGACGAATGCGCCGTGCCGAAGGTGTCGTACTCGCTTTCGCTGCGCTGCGGAAAGCCTGAGATTCCGCCCTGCTGCCGCAGCGTCGGCATGCGCTCACGCCGGCCGGTCAGGATCTTGTGCGGATAGGTCTGATGACCCACGTCCCACACCAGGCGGTCGTGCGGCGTGTTGAAGACGTGGTGCAGCGCGACGGTCAGCTCCACCGTGCCCAGGTTCGAACTAAGGTGGCCACCGGTGCGCGACACGTTGTCGAGCACGCAGGCACGCACCTCGTCGGCCAGTTGCTGTAACTGCGCGCGGTCGTATTGGCGGATCGGAGACGGGTCGTGGAGAGTGGGGAGCAGCGGAGCCATGAAGAGTTGTTGTTATCGGTCGCGATCGACGACCATATGGGCCAGCGCTCGCAGCGCGTTGGTGTCGGGCAATGCGCTGCGTTCGAGCGCCGCCAGAGCCGCAGTCAGAAGTTGTTGCGCCTGCGCGCGTGCGCCGTCCAGACCCAGCAAGGAGACGTAAGTGGGTTTGTCGCTGGCCGCATCCTTGCCGGCGGTTTTGCCAAGCGTGTGCGAATCGGCAGTGACGTCGAGGATGTCGTCGACCACCTGGAACGCGAGCCCGATAGCAGCGCCATAGTCACGCATCGCGGCCAGTGCAGGCGCGGGCACGCTGGCAGCGCACGCCGCGCCCATCTCGACGCTGCCTTGCAGCAGCGCGCCGGTCTTCATGCGATGCATTTCGCGGAGTTGCGGCTCGTCGAGCGAGCGCCCGACGCTGGCCAGGTCGATAGCCTGGCCACCGGCCATGCCCTGGCTACCAGCGGCACGTGCCAGCAGGCGGCACAGCAGGGCCTGCATCACCGGAGGTACCGCATCGCCCGCAGCGTTCGGGTCATCGGCATCGGGAGTCAGCAGCTCGAACGCCAACGCCTGCAACGCATCACCGGCCAACAGCGCATCGGCCTCGCCGAACTTGACGTGCACCGTGGGCTTGCCGCGGCGAAGAATGTCGTTGTCCATGCACGGCAGGTCGTCGTGCACGAGGGAATAGGCGTGGATGAGCTCGGCGGCACAGGCGGCGCGCAGGGCGGCGTCGGGCCGGCCGTGCACAGCCTCGCTGGCCGCCATCACCAGCAACGGCCGGAGGCGCTTACCGCCGTCTAGCACCGCGTACCGCATCGCATCGCCCAGCAGCAGCGGCGCATCGACGCCGACCCAACGCGACAGGGCCCCCTCGACGTTAGCCAGATGCGGCTCGCTCCAGGCGGCGAGGCGCGCGGCATCCCACCGCGCGGCAGGCATAGCAGACGGGTCTGTCATCGCTGCGTGCGAACTCATTCGGCGGTCCACACCTTCAGGCTGCCAGCGTCGAGCACCTTGATCTGGTCTTCGACGGCTTGCAGCTTGTCGCGGCAGAACGTCAGCAAGGCCGCGCCGCGCTGGTAGCTGACCAGCAGCTGGTCGAGCGGCAACTGGCCCGATTCGAGCTCAGCTACCAACTGTTCGAGCTCCTGAACGCCGGCTTCGTAGGTTGCGGGCAACGCGATCGTGACTGGCTGGAGAGAAGGCACCTTGGGCATGCGGAAATCGATTGTTCGTGTGGAGAAGCTGGAAGATAGCCCGGTCGGGGTAAGGCATTTTAGGTCGGGGCACGATTCGGGGGCGGCAGGTACAATCGCGTCCCTGCCCGACGGTTTATCCGTTCATCTTTTTCTCTCCCTGTGGGGAGCTTGGTCAGGTCCCCCATGTCTGATTTAAGTCTTCAACTGCAGCAGGCCGCGAGCCCCCTTCACGTTTCTGCGTACTTCGACGAGGCGCTATACGCCCGCGAGCTGCAAACGTTGTTTGCCCAAGGCCCGCGCTACGTCGGCCATAGTCTGGCCGTGCCCGAGCCGGGCAACTTCCATACGCTGCCCCAGGAACACCACGGCCGTGCACTCGTGCATACGCCCAAGGGCATCGAGCTGATTTCGAACGTGTGCCGCCATCGGCAGGCGCTGATCCTGCAGGGCCGCGGCCAGCTCGCCACGCAAGCCGGCGGCAACATCGTTTGCCCGCTGCACCGCTGGACCTACGCCGCTGCAGACCCTCGAACCACCGGCACGCTAATCGGCGCGCCGCATTTCGACCAGGACCCCTGCCTGAACCTGCATAACTACCCACTGACCGAGTGGAACGGCCTGCTGTTCGAGCGCAATGCGAGCGCCGATGGCACGAGCCGCGACGTCGCTGCCGACATGGCCAGCCTGGGCCCGCGTGCCGACCTCGACTTCACCGGCTACGCGCTCGACCGGGTCGAACTGCACGAGTGCAACTACAACTGGAAGACCTTCATCGAGGTCTACCTCGAGGACTATCACGTGGGCCCGTTTCATCCGGGTCTCGGCAGCTTCGTCACCTGCGACGACCTGCGCTGGGAGTTCAACCGGCATTTCTCTGTGCAAACGGTCGGCGTCGCCAATCGGCTGGGCCGCGCGGGCAGCCCGGTCTATCAAAAATGGCAGGAGCAACTGCTGAAGTACCGTGAAGGCAAGCCGCCCAAGTACGGCGCGATCTGGCTCACCTACTACCCGCACGTGATGGTCGAGTGGTATCCGCATGTGTTGACGGTGTCGACGCTTCACCCGATCAGTCCGACGAAAACGCTCAACATGGTGGAGTTTTTCTACCCTGAAGAAATCGTCGCTTTCGAGCGCGAGTTCGTGGAAGCGCAACAGGCAGCCTACATGGAAACCTGCGTCGAAGACGACGAGATCGCCGAGCGCATGGATGCCGGGCGGCGCGCGCTCATGCTGCGTGGCGACGACGAGAGCGGGCCTTACCAGAGCCCGATGGAAGACGGCATGCAGCAGTTTCACGAGTGGTATCGGCGGGAGATGCACACCACGACGCAGCCGCGCTGATGCAGGCGCTATGGATGGTGCTGGCCTCGTTGCTGTTCGCCAGCATGGGCGTCTGCGTGAAGATCGCATCGGCCTGGTTCTCCAGCTCTGAACTGGTCTTCTATCGCGGCATGGTCGGCATCGTTTTCCTGGCGGCGATCGCCCGAAGCCGCGGCGTCTCGCTCGCGACGAAGTACCCGGGCATGCACGCATGGCGCAGCACGGTCGGCGTACTCTCGCTTGGCGCCTGGTTCTACGCCATCGCCCACATGCCGCTCGCCACCGCGATGACGCTCAACTACATGAGCAGCATCTGGATAGCGGTGTTTCTGGTCGGGGGCGCACTGCTCGCCTGGGTGCCGGTGCCGGGTCGCGACGGCAGCCTGCCCAAGCCGCCACTACAGGGTCCGCTGGTGCTGGCCGTGATCGCCAGCTTCTGCGGCGTGGTGATGGTGCTGAAGCCTACCGTCGGCGACAACCAGGGCTTTGCCGGCTTGATGGGCTTGATGTCGGGGCTGACCGCCGCCTTCGCCTATATGCAGGTCGTCGCGCTCTCGCGCCTGGGCGAACCCGAGACCCGCACGGTGTTCTATTTCGCGGTCGGTTCTGCCGTGGTGGGTCTGGCGGCGGCGTTGACGACCGGCTTTTCGGCATGGAACTGGATGCACGCGATATGGCTGCTGCCGGTCGGCGTGCTGGCGTCGCTCGGACAACTCTGCATGACCCGCGCCTACGCCAGCGCCAAGACCGAAGGCGGTACGCTGACGGTCGCCAACCTGCAATATTCGGGAATCGTGTTTTCAGGCATCTTCAGCGTGCTCGTATTCGGGGACCGCATCGATGGCGCGGGCTGGGCCGGCATGGCACTGATCGTGGCGAGCGGCATCGCAGCGACTGTGTTGCGCCAACGCTCGCTACCGAAGGCGCCGGCTGAGGAACACTGAAAACATCGAAGAAGTTGAAGAAGTTGAAGAAGAGCGAAGGACTTTTATGTACGCCACCCTGATCTCCGTCGAGCAAACGCAAGCACTGCAAAAAGCGGGCGCAGCGATGATGATTTTCGACTGTACCTTCGCACTGATGCAGCCCGAGGCAGGCATTGCGGAGTACCGCGCCTCGCACATTCCCGGTGCGGTCTATGCCAACCTCGATACCGACCTGAGCGCACCGCACGGCGCCCCGAGCAGCGACGGCACCGTGCTGGTCGCGAACGACGAAGGCGAACCGTCGTCGGGCGGGCGCCACCCTTTGCCGAGCCGCGAGAAATTCGTGTCCTGGTTGTCGAGCGTCGGCTTCCGCGACGACATGCAGGCTGTCGTGTACGACCGCAACGGCGCCAACTACTGCGGCCGCTTGTGGTGGATGTTGAAGTGGATCGGCCATGACGCGGTGGCTGTGCTCGACGGCGGCTTGCAGGCATGGCAAGCCGAAGGGGGTGCGGTGACCGATCGCGAAGAACCGGCGCGTTTCCAGTCCAACTTTGTCGCGAGTACGCCGCGCCTTGCGCTGGTCCAAACGGCTGAAGTGGTGGCGCATCTCGGCGACGGATCACGGACGTTGATCGATGCACGCGCCGGTGCCCGATATCGCGGCGAGGTCGAACCACTCGACCCGATTGCCGGCCATATCCCGGGCGCGTTGAACCGGCCTTTCAGCGACAACCTCGGCCCCGACGGCAAGTTCAAACCGGCGGCCCAGCTGCGGGCGGAATTCGAAGCGTTGCTTGCCGGCCGAGACGCCGCCACCGTCATTCACCATTGCGGTAGCGGCGTGAGCGCGCTGCCCAATTTGCTGGCGATGGAAATTGCCGGGCTGGGTCCGACCGGCCTGTACGCCGGCAGTTGGAGCGAATGGAGCAATACGCCGGGCCTGCCGACGCGCCATGGCGCCGCACCGTAAAGCTGTCTTGTCGACATTGAAACGGATTGCAAAGCCATTGAAAAGAAGGCGTTGAACGACAGGCGCCGCCGATACCCACTGTCACATCCTGCGTCGGCGAGCGCGCTAGGGTGGACGTTGATTGGGGAGCACCTCGCTCTTCAGAAAGCGTTCCATGTACCAAACCCCTTCAGGCCTGACAAAAGGCTTCAAAAGCGCCAAGACCGCCATCGCAGCACTCTGCATTCCGGCGTTGATGCTGGCCGGATGCGACAAGATTGGCAGCACATCGGCACCGGCCGCCGCGCCCGTGGTTGCGGCCACGCCCGCGGTCGAAACGCCGGCACCGTCCATAGTTGCCCAGCCCGTTACCGCACCCGTAGCACCCGCCTACATGCCTCCCGGCGCCGAACAGCTGTATCAAATGGTCGCGCCCATCGCGCTGTATCCGGACAAGCTTGTCGCGCAGGTATTGGCCGGCTCGACCTACCCCGACCAGGTCACTGCGGCCGATGCGTGGATTGTGCAGAACGGTGGGTTGAAGGCCGGTCCGCTGGCCGATGCCGCCGAGCGGCAATCCTGGGACCCGAGCATCAAGTCGCTCACCGCATTCAAGCGCGTGCTCGACCAGATGGCGAAGAACCTGCCATGGACCACCGCCCTGGGGCAGGCCTACTACAACGACCCGGACGACGTGATGAATGCGATCCAGGTCATGCGTCAGCGCGCATCGCGTGCAGGTCAACTAAGAAGCACGCCCAAGCTGCGCGTGGCGACCGCATCGGCGCCCAGCAACTACACGCCCGACCCGAACGCCCCTGTTTATTACGCCGGACCGGCCGTCATCGAGCCGCCGCCGCAGTACATCACCATCGAGCCCGCGCAGCCCGACGTGGTCTACGTGCCGAGCTACGACCCGGAAGTCATCTATGGCGAGCCGGTCGCGGCTTACCCAGGGTATGCCTACGCGCCGCCGGTGTACGTCGAACAGCGCGATCCTCGCTATTCGAATGGGCAGATCGCCGCGGCGGGTGCGGTGACTTTTGGCCTGGGTGTGGTGGTCGGCTCTGCGCTGGAGCGCCACGGCTGGGGCTGGAACTCGTGGGGCATGAACTGGGGACGCCCTGACACCTACCGCGGTGGCAATCGACCGCAAGGCGTTCGCGGCTTCGACCGGCCGGCCGTGGTCTACAACCAGTCGACCTATATTCCGCGCGCCGAGTTCGCGGGCGGCAGCAGCGCACGCGGACCGCAGCAGATGCAGCTACAGCAGGCTCAACAAGCTCAAGCGCTCGCACAACAGCAGCAGCAGGTCCAGCAAGCCCAGCAGAATCAGCAAAGGGCCCAACAGCAGTTGCAGATTCAACAGGCGCAGCAAGCGCAACAGGCACAGGCACAGGCACAGCAAGCACGAGGGCAGCAACAGCAACAAGCGATGCAAGCGCAAGCGCAGCAGCAAGCACAACAAGCGCAGCTTCGCCAACAGGAGCAGGTACGTCGACAGCAGACCCAGCAGGCGCAGGTGAATCAACAGCAAGCGCAGCAGGTCCAGCAGCAACAAGCTCAGCGGGCACAACAGGATCAGGCGAGGCGCGAACAAGGCCAGCAGCAGGCAGCACAGCAACAGCAGGAGCAGGCGCAGCAACAACAACAACAACAACAACAACAACAGCGCCAACTGCAACAGCAACAGCAACAGCAACAGGCTGCGCAAGAACAGTCACGCCGCCAGCAAGAACAAGGTCAACGGGCGCAGCAGGTTCAGACTCAGCAAGCACAACAAGCGCAGGCTCAACAATCGCAGGCACGCCAACAGCAAGAGCAGCAGGAGCAAGCGCGTCGTCAGCAGGCTCAGGTGAATCAGCAGCAAGCGCAGGCACAGCAAGCGCAACAAGCCCAACAAGCTCAAGCGCGTCAGCAGCAGGCCCAGGCACAACAAACACAGGCTCAAGCTCAGGAACGGCAACAACAAGCTCAGGCGCAACAGGCACGGCAGGCCCAAGCTCATGCGCAACAGCAACAGCAACAGCAGGCGCAAGCCCAGGCCCGCCAGCAACAGGCGCAGGCTCAACAAGCACAGCAGGCTCAGGTACAACAACAACAACAACAACAGCAGCAGCAGCAGCAGCAGCAGCAGCAGCAACAGCAACAGCAACAAGCTCAGATGCAGCGACAGCAGCAGGCGCAACAACAGCAACAACAAGCCCAGCAGCAGGCACAGCAGCAAGCGCAAGCTCAGCAACAACGCCGCGCGCAGGAGCAACAGGTACGTGCCGCAGGGCGGCCTCCGGGTGGCCGCCCTGACGATCCGAATCGCTGACCGACAGTGCCCTCGCTCGCAGAACCGCGTTTCGTTGGCAGCGCGCTAGCGATGCAGGTCGGGCCGAAAAGAGCGCGGCAAGCCGATGGCATCTCGCGACCGCGCGAACTCGCCTCAGGGCCGCAGGGGCGCACGCGTTCCGGCCGCACGCCCACGCCGACGACGTATGCCGGGATCACCTGCAGGATCGGAAGGTGCCGAAGCCGCCGCACCGGCCATGGCAGAGGGTGCCGGCCATTGCTCTCGGCACAACATCAGCCGCTGCGCCGGCACGGCTCTTGCCCAATTCGTCGAGCGTTTGCGGTATCCCAAGACCGCCTGGTTCGGTGCGTTGACGGCGCCGCGCCTTTGTGGCCGAAGGCACCGGTCGCTCAGTCCGGCGCGTTCAGCACCCGATCGCTCTCTTCGTCCGAGGGCACGTTGTCGGCGTCGAGCCCGCTCGCCTCGCTCAGGTCGAGGCCCGTCTCTTCTTCAAGCTCGTCCATGCCTTCGTTCTCCGGCGAATCGAATTCCTCTCCGAGCAACGGTGCGTCTTTGGGGATGTCGGTGGGTTCGCCAGAGCGGCGGGTGGGGTCCACGTTGGGCATGTTCGGCTCTCCTTTGACTGCGGCTTCAGAAATCGAAGCACGTGGGCGCATAGTGCACCCGCCGGCCGACTTTGGCGATTCAGCCGCGGGGAAGAATCGATGTCGGAAAAGGCCGTGCGAGTGCGATGTCATCGGGCATCAGGAACCGCACCGCACCCTGTTCATGGCCATGCGCCTGGTGATCGCCATGACCCGCATGCTCGCCGTGCGCCAGTCGGCTCACGAGCGTGACCAGCACGATCCCCGCCACCAGCCACACGATTTGCGCCGCCGTCTGGCGCGCCGGCAAGCGCCGCTGCAATTGCGGAATCAAATCGGCCAGCGCGACGTAGACGAAGCTGCTGCCGGCCAGCACCAGAAAGTACGGCAGCCACGCGTGAAGCTGGTCGACCAGCCACCAGCCGACGATGCCACCGAGCGCGGTCATGGTGCCGGCGAGCGACACCTTGAGGAGCGCAGCACGCGGGTTGGGCGAACTCTGCCGCAACACGACCAGGTCGCCGATGTGGTGCGGCACTTCGTGCGCCAGCACCGCCACCGCGGCCACTAGGCCCAGCTTCAAGTCCGCGGTGAACGCCGAGGCGATCAGGATGCCGTCGCCGAAGCAGTGCACGCTGTCGCCCGTGAGCACGGCCCAGCCGCCGGCCTTGGAAGGACGTCCGTGGTCGTGCGTGTCGTCGTGCCCATGCGAATGGTCATGACTGTGATCGCCGTGATCATGGACGTTCGCATCCGCCTGGTGATGCTCGTGCCCGTGGTGCCACAGCTCCGCCTTGTCGAGCAGAAAGAAAAACACGAGCCCGAACAGCAGCACCGCGAACAGCACCGCCGGCTCGATGCCGCTTTCGAAGGCCTCGGGCAGCAGGTGCATGAAGGCAGTCGCGAGCAGCGCGCCGGCGGCAAGACTCAACAGGTGCTGCGGATTGACGCCGCCAGCGTCGCGCCGCACGCCGACGCGCATCAGCAAAGCGGCCAGCCAGACGCTGCCGATGCCGGAGACCAGCGTCGCCGCGATGATTGCAATCAGGTTCATGGCTCTTCTAAAAATAAAAAAAGCCGCCCCGAGGGACGGCTTCGATAGTCGATCGGACCGAAAAGTCGACGGCGTCAGGTCACGCCGTGCGCCTTGAACCGCGCCACGTCGCGCTTCCATCGGCTTTCCGCCGGCCCTGCATATAAATCGGCCGGTATGCCGCATGAACCGCGTGGCCGGCTTCCGGGAACACGGCAAATTCGGAAGTTTTGGCTCCCGCAGTTCCAGTCGCCGAAGCAGCTTTCATCTTATCAATGCTGTCAAGCGGGATGCCCCGTCCTTGCCACCATATAGGCCGAGCAACCGCGCGCTCAAGGTCGCGGCGATGTCGATCGATCAATGCAACTTGCATCAATGCGCCTTGTCCCAGTTCGACCCGAAGCCGATTTCCGCCAGCAGCGGCACCTTGAGCACCGCGACCCCCGCCATGATCTTCGGCACCTCGGTGCGTACCCAATCGACTTCTGCCTCCGGCACTTCGAACACCAGCTCGTCGTGCACCTGCATGATCATCTTCGTCGCACGCTCCTCGGCGTCGAGCACGCGCTGCACCTCAACCATGCTCAGCTTGATGAGGTCGGCCGCCGTACCTTGCATCGGCGCATTGATGGCCGCGCGCTCGGCGCCGCCGCGGCGCGGGCCATTGGGTGAGTTGATTTCCGGCAGGTACAGGCGCCGACCGAACACGGTCTCGACATACCCTTGCGCCTTGGCTGTGAGCTTGGTCTCGTCCATGTACGCCTTCACGCCCGGATAGCGCGCAAAGTAGCGCTCGATGTACGAGGCTGCTGCCTTGGTCTCGATGCCCAGATTGCGCGCCAGACCGAAGCTGCTCATGCCGTAGATGAGGCCGAAGTTGATGACCTTGGCATAGCGGCGCTGCTCACTCGACACCTGCTCGGGCGTACCGCCGAAGACTTCGGCGGCTGTGGCGCGGTGCACGTCGATGCCGTCGGTAAAGGCGCGCAGCAGCGACTCGTCGCTGCTCAGATGCGCCATGATGCGCAGCTCGATTTGCGAGTAGTCGGCGCTGGCGATCACGCTACCGGCCGGCGCCACAAAGGCTTCGCGCACGCGCCGGCCCTCGGCGGTTTTGACGGGGATGTTCTGCAGGTTCGGATCGTTGCTGCTGAGGCGACCCGTCACGGCCACGGCCTGCGCATAGTGCGTGTGGACGCGGCCGGTGCGCGGGTTGGCGAGTTGGCCGAGCTTGTCGGTGTAGGTGCCCTTGAGCTTGGATAGGCCACGATGCTCCAGGATCTTGGCCGGCAACGGAAAGTCTTCAGCAAGTTTTTCGAGCACCTCTTCATCGGTGCTGGGCGCGCCACTCGGTGTCTTCTTGACCACCGGCAGGCCGAGTTTGGTGAAGAAGATTTCGGCGATCTGCTTTGGCGAGCCGAGGTTGAAGGGCTGGCCCGCGAGTTCATAAGCTTCGGTTTCGAGCGCCATGATGCGCAAGCCGAGTTCGTGGCTTTGCGTGGCCAGCATCGGCGCGTCGATCAGCACGCCGGTGCGCTCGATGCGGTAGAGCGATTCGCTGCTGCGCATTTCCAGCTCATAGATGAAGCGCAGTTTGGCATCGGCTTCGAGCAGCGGCCACAGCACGCGGTGCACATCGAGCGTCTGGTCCGAGTCTTCGCACGAATATTCGGCGGCCTTGGCGATGTCGACCTGGCTGAACGAAATCTGATGCGCGCCCTTGCCGCACAGGTCTTCGTAGTCGATTCCGCTGCGGCCCAGGTGGCGCTCGGCCAGGCTGGCCAAGCCGTGCGGCCGATGCACTTCAAGCACGTAGCTTTGCAGCATGGTGTCGTGCGCGTAGCCCTGCACTTCGATGCCGTGGTTGGCAAAAACATGGCGGTCGTATTTGACGTGCTGGCCGAGCTTCTGTTTAGCGCCGTTTTCAAGCCAGGGCTTGAGGCGCGCCAGCACCTCGTCGCGCGGCAGTTGCGCCGGTGCGTCGGGGTAGTTATGGGCCAGCGGAATGTAGGCGGCCTCGCCGGGCTTGACGCTGAAACTGACGCCGACAATTTCGGCGCGCATCGCGTCGAGCGAGGTGGTTTCGGTGTCTACCGCGACCAGTTCGGCGGCTTCGACGCGCGCCAGCCAGCTGTCGAAAAGTTCCCAACTCAAGATCGTGTCGTAGGCCAGGTTACTGACCGGTTCGGCCAGCGCGTTGGCGTCGAGCACGGAACTTTCCCCCGATGCTTGTCCCTCTGCAAACAGGTCGCCGTTGTTGCTTTCAGCAATGCTTTTACCGCCCTTGCGCTGCTTGTTTTCAGCGATCAGTTCGGGTGGCACGGCATGCGTTTCCAGCGTCCTGACCAAGCCCTTGAAGCCGTACTTTTTGTAGAAGGTCTTGAGGCCGTCGACCTGCTGCTCGCCGATGGCGATGCTGGCCAACGACGGCAGGCCGGTGACGTGGCCGTCCAGATCGCAATCGGTACGGATGGTCACCAACCGCTTGCCCTGCGGCAACCAGTCGAGCGCCTTGCGCAGGTTCTCGCCGGCCTGCCCCTTGATCTCGTCGGCATGCACCAGCAGTTCATCGAGCGAGCCGTACTGCATCAGCCATTTGGCGGCGGTCTTGGGTCCGACCTTGTCGACGCCGGGCACGTTGTCGACCGTGTCGCCTACCAGCGTCTGATAGTCCACCATCAGGTGCGGCGGCACGCCGAACTCGGCCGTCACCCCGGCCACGTCGCGCTTCTTGCCGTTCATGGTGTCGATGATGGTCACGTGCTCGTCGACCAGTTGACTCATGTCCTTGTCGCCACTCGACACGACCACCTCGATCGACTGCCGCGCCGCCGTGCGGGCCAGCGTGCCGATAACGTCGTCAGCCTCGACATCGGGCACGGTGAGTACCGCCCAGCCCAACAGCTGCACGACCTCGTGGATGGCCGGCACCTGACTGCGCAAATCGTCCGGCATCGGGGAGCGATGCGCTTTGTAGTCGGGGTACCAGTCGTCGCGGAACGTCTTGCCGGGCGCGTCGAACACGCAGGCGGCGTAGTCCGCGCGCACCTCGCGCCGGAGTGCCTGCATCATGTTGATCATTCCGCGGATGGCCCCGGTGGCCGGACTGGTCGGGTCGCCCGGCACGGCGCGCAAGTCCGGCATGGCGTGGAAGGCGCGGTACAAATAGCTCGAACCATCGACGAGCAGCAGCGTTTTCTTGTCTGTCATCTCACCATTTTGCCGCGTGCGGCGGACGCATCGACGAGGCCCCGGTTCGGCATCGGCCGATGTCACCTGCTTACAACTGGGGGGGGCACACGCCACCTACAATCACATACATGTTCTCCACCGATTCCTCCTTCGCCCGCCGCGCCGTCGCCCTCGTGCTCTGCGCAGTGCCATTCGGCCTGGCGACCATGGCGGTGGCGCAAACCCCGGCAGCCGCTGCACCTGCGACACCCGCCGCCCCCGACGCCGCGCAAAGCCAGGAGCAGTCCTCGCCTCGGCAGAACCAGAAGATCGAGAACATCCACGTCGAAGACAGCAGCGCCACGGTCGACGAGGTGCGCTATGGCGGCCGCACGCAGAGCATCAATGTCAAGCCCAAGTCGAACATGCCGGGCTACGAGGTGCTGCAACCTGGAACCGGTGGATCCGGCCCCGGCAACAACGACGCGAGCAACACCAACGGCAACGGGCCGCGCGTCTGGAACGTCCTCAAGTTCTGAACGCCTGGCGCCGTGGCGGTCTTTACTGAAGTCGGATTCGACCCCGCGGACGAGCTTGTCCGGCGCTTAGGGCTCGGTGCCTTGCGCGAGCTGCGCGGCATCGAAGGCGGCATCGAGAACACCAACTACTTCGCGACCACTGAACAGGGCGAATACGTCCTCACGGTGTTCGAGCGGCTCGGTTTTCAGCAGTTGCCGTATTACCTTTGCCTTATGAAGCATCTGGCCGAGCGCGGCATTCCGGTGCCGGCGCCTGCTGCCGATCCGACTGTGGTGTCCGGCGCCATTGGAGTCGTTGCTGCACTCGGTGCACAAGCCAAGACCCAGGCGTTGAAAGTGCCATCGATCGCACCCTGCGCGCTGCTGCACACCCTGAACGGCAAGCCCGCCGCCGTGGTGCAACGACTGGCCGGCAAGAGCGAACTCGCGCCCACGGCGGCCCACTGCGCCGAGTTGGGCCGCATGCTGGCGCGAATGCACCTGGCCGGACGCGATTTCGACCGCCTGCAGCCCAATCTGCGTGGCCTCGCATGGTGGAACGACACGGCGCCTGTGGTGCTGCCGTACCTCGAAGCCTCTCAGGCCGCATTGCTGCGCGGCGAACTCGCGTACCAGAACCATGTGGCCGAGTCGTCGGGCTACGCCGCTTTGCCACGCGGACCGGTGCACGCCGACTTGTTCCGCGACAACGCGATGTTCGCTACCGGGGTCGATGGCGAATGCAGCGACGGCGAATTCAGCGACGGCCAAAGCAGCGCACCACGCCTGACGGGCATTTTCGATTTCTACTTCGCCGGCACCGACACCTGGCTGTTCGACCTGGCCGTGTGCCTGAACGACTGGGCGATCGACCTTCCCACCGGCGAGCACGATGCGTCGCGGGCCGATGCGCTGTTGGCCGCGTATGCCACCGTACGGCCGCTCACCGGCCCGGAGCGCGCGTTGTTGCCCGCCCTGCTGCGCGCGGCCGCCCTGCGCTTCTGGATATCGCGGCTGTGGGACTACCACCTGCCGCGCGAAGCCAGCATGCTCAAGCCGCACGACCCGACCCACTTCGAGCGGGTGCTGCGCCAGCGCGCGCGGCATCCCGACGCGCTGCAGATGCCGATATCTGCAGCAGACCCGACTCCGGCTCTTATTCCGATCTTCACTTCGGTGGAAGCGCCCGCGACGGCACAAACCGCCGCAGCTACCGCCTGACCTCGAAACAATGAAACTTCACATCGTGCCGGCCCGCACCGGCGCCGAATGGGTCAAGCTCGGCCTCCGGACTTTCTGGCGGCAACCGCTGGCCTTCGTCTCTCTTTTTTTCCTCTTCATGGCGGCGATTTCGGCCGTTTCCCAGGTGCCGCTGCTTGGCAGCTTGCTCGCGCCCGTGCTGCTGCCCTTCATGACACTGGGGCTGATGGTCGCGACTTCTGTCGCGTACATCAACGACACGCAGAAGCCGACCGCGCCTGCCATGTTCATCGCGGCCTTCGCTGCGATGCGCAGCAAGTGGCGTCCGATGCTGGTGCTCGGCGTGATCTCGGCGGCGTATTTCGTGGCGGCCGTGTTGCTGTCCATCCTGGTCGACGGCGGCCAATTGGCCAGGGTCTACCTGCTCGACGCCGACATCACACCCGAGGCTGCCGCAAGCGCCCAGTTCCAGACAGCGCGCGTGCTGGTGATGTGCCTCAACCTGCCACTCTCGCTTGCGATGTGGCACGCACCGGCGCTGGTGCATTGGCACAGCGTCGAACCGGTCAAGAGCCTGTTCTTCAGCCTGGTCGCGCTGTTTCGCAACTTCAGCGCTTATGCGATGTTCTGCCTGGCATGGTTCGGCGTGTTCCTCATCGGCGGCATCGTGCTCGGCTTGATGGCAACGCTGCTGGTCGCGCTCGGTGGCATGGGAATGGGCGAAGGCGCCTCGGCCGTCGGCGGCGCGATGATGGTCGGCAGTGCGCTGATCCTGGCGGCGATGTCGCTCAGCTCGACGTGGTTCACTTTCAGGGACAGCTTCGATACCGACTGAACGCGGCTACTTCGCCGCCGGCCCGGTGTCCGGCTCGATTCTGGGCTCTACGGCTTGCGCTTTGAGTCCGCTCAGCAGCGACCACGCCATCCCGCCCAGCAAGAGCAAACCGACACCGAGCGCACTCCATAGCCAGAGCTTGCGCGACGACGGTGCGGGCTCTACTTTCGATTCCGTCTCGACAACGGCAGGCATCGCGGGCACCGCCACTGTTGGGCCCAGTGCCAACGTCACGCTCGCTCCATCCAGCGCCGGCGTGCGGCCAGGCTGGTAGCCCGGCATCAACTGCGCCAGCGGCAAGGGACCGGGCCCGTCAAGTGCAGCTTGTGCATTGGCGTTCCAGCCCAAGACGAAAGGCGGCTGGCCTTGCGCCAGGAACACGAGCGCGCGCGGACGTGCGCCGAAGAGCAACGATGGCGGGCTGGCGCCAAGGGCCGCTATCGGACCATCTGTGCGAAGGCGCAGCCGGGTGTGTACGCCACCGTCCATCGGGATGGCAGACGATCGCGCTTCGCCGGCTGGCTGATTAAGGCGGAACACCGTGGTGTCGGCCAGCAGCGTTTCGGTGGCAGCAGGCGTTTCACCGAAACGGCCCCTCGGCTCCCGCGACGCGTGCAGCCCATGTCGCAGCACAAAGAGCGCGTTGCGGGGACTAGCCCGCCGCTGGTCTACGGCTGAGCTCAGCTCCGCCACGCTCGACAGGCGAACCGGCGCCAGTGTGTTCGCCTGACCAAGCACGATGCGCAGACTCTGCAGAGGAAGGCCGTGCGGTGCTGGATAGTCGCAGAAATCGACGCCGCAGGCAGCAGGCCGGACCTCGTTCCCCCAGGCAATGGCAGGCACCGAGCGTTCCGGCTGCTGGACGCTATCGAGCCAGGCCGCACTCAGTTGCGGTGCCAGCGCAGGGTTCTGCCAACGCAGGCGCAAAAACCGCGTGCGAACCTGATCGAGCTCTACGGCGAGTCTTTCGATGGTCTGCTCGCCGTGGCGCAGTCGCACCAGTTGATCGTCGGCGCCGAGCCGATGCCACTGCCGCAGGTCGTCGCTGCCTTCGAGCGTGTACGGAAACAGCCCCATCGGGCCGGCCGCCAGCTCGAACCGGATCTGCACCAATGCGCCGGTGACCTGGCTGGCGTCGATCACCCATTCGGCAACCGGGGCAGGCAGCGCAACAGCCTTAGCAGCCGACGGCGCGGCGCCCACCCTGGCCAACGCGATCGAACCGTCGGGGCGCATCTTGAGCAAGAGCAATTCGTCGGCGGGCGCGGTGGATGTACCGCCCGAGGCACTTGTCGATGCGGACGGCGACGCGAACAGCGGCGCACGCGACGAAGCGGGTACGGCTTGCGCGGCTTCAGCCTCGCCATCAAGCCAGCCGAAGGGCGCCGCCTGGCCGGCACCGTTGCGCACGCGCAGGTCGCGCAAATCGTCGAAGGCCGCGAGGCCATGCAGGGCAGGCGGCAGCTCGAGACGATAAAAAGGGCCGTTGCCATGCAGCGTGATCGGGCTTTGTGCATGCGCAGAGCTTGCGGTGGTCAGTGCCAGCGCAAGTGCCAATGGCAGCGCCAGCGCGAGCGATAGCGCGGCGGTGAACCGTCGGGATTGAATCATGCCCGCACCTCGACCGGTGCGCTGCGCCGCAGCGTCGGCACCGGCGCGAAGTAGCCGACCAGCAGCAGCAAGGTGCCCACGCCGATGAACGAGACGATGCGAAACAAGCTGCCCTGATTCGCCAGCTCGACGAAGAACAGCTTGAACACCACCACCCCCAGCAACGCGACACCCGCCATCCAGACGATGCGCGTGCCCCGGCGGTTGCCCAGCACCATCGCGAGTACGCCGCAGATCGCCCAGGCGATCGACAACGCGGCTTGGGTCAGGGTCGACAGGTACAACGCGTTCAGGTTCCACGCGACATCGGCGTAGTGATGGCATGCGCGCAGCACCGCGCCGGTCAGCAAGGCCCACGCCGTGAGCGCGGCAACGCCCTTTGCCCAAGGTGGTGGCAACCGCATGTCGGCACTGGCCGGCAGTGCCTTCCACCAGATTACGAGCGCAGCCAACACCAGCCACTGCGCCATTTCGAGCGGGTTGAGCACTGGAACGAATGGCAATGGCGCAGCGTCGCCCGCGCTCAGCACGTTGGTCGCCCAGCACCAGCAAAGCAGGCAGAGCGCCACCGGTTGCAGCGCGAATTCAAGGTAGACACTCCGGTACTCGGTGAGCGGCCAGCGCGACAGCAAAAGGCGAAAGCGCAACGCCCACAGCACGATGACCGGCACGAGCACCCAACCCAGCAGCGGCCATGCCGAATAGGCGTCGCCCAGATTGCCAAGTTGCCATTGGCACTCGCGCGCAGCCATCAGCAAGAAGAACCAGAGCCCTGCGACATGCAGGATGCGCTGCAATGCAGGCTGCAGCCAGCGGCGTTGCGCATGCAGCAACCGGACATGCCACAGCAACGCCAGCGGCCAGGCCAGCCAGCCGAACCCGGTCGAGGGCGGCGTTACGCCGAAGGGCAGGCCGATCAGCGCAGCGGCCATGAACATCGGCAAGGTCAGCACGGTGATCTGACCAAGCTGTCGCCAGTCGCGCCGCGCAGCCACAACGCTGGCCACCATCGAGCTCAGCAACATCACGCCGACGATAGCGGCCGGTACGCGGTCCCACTGGCTTTGCGCAGCCAGCACGCGCACGCTTTCGCCCATGGTGGCAGCGATCCACCAACCCGCACCCCAGAGCAACGAAGCCCACAGCACGGGTGCGTGGACACACCAGTGATTGGCCCACCGCGCGACCGCCGCAGCGGCGTCGGTGTTCCGTGCAAGCGCTGCGTAGCGTGCCTGTGCACGCAGCCAGTCTGCGGCGACCAAGGCGGTCGAGCCCAATGCGAGCGGCGTCCAGAATCCAAGATTGGCAAACGCCGGTCGGACTTCGTCCCATGACGCAGCGGTACCGACGAACAGCATCGCCGCCACGAAGTGAAGCACCATTGCCAGCACCGCCAGCGGACGGTGCGCCATGCGGAGAGACAGCCACAGCACGACGGCCGCGGTAAACGGCCAGATCAGTGCAGCGTGTGCCAGATCGACACCGAACAACATCGCCATGTGCAGCAGGCTGACACCGGCAAGCAGGCTGACGACCTGCAGCATCGACCAGCGCGGCGGCGTGCCAGCGACCAATGCATCGCGATGCACGTGCCACATCGCCCAGGCCGCCGTGGCCAGCAGGCTGAAAGCGACCAGGCCGGCCGCTGCCGTGCCTTGCCAGCCACTCGCGAATGCGGCGGCATCGGCAGCGCCAGGCTGCAGGCCGGCGATCAGCGCGACGACCGAAAGCGCCTGGATCGAATGGGCGATCGGGCGCAGCGGCAACAGCATCCAGCGCACACCCGCCGCAAAACAGAGCAGTGCGAGCAACGCGGCAGCAGCGGGCGCCCACAGCGCCGTGAGAGTCAGCCAGCACACCGTGGTGAAAGCTGCCATGGCAGCCCAAGGCAGGCCTGTGCTGGCGATGGCTTCCCAGTCATCGCTCCCGGAATCGGTGGGCTTTCCAGCGCGCAGGTACAACGCCCACATGGCGAAGAGCTCGGCTCCAATGCATGCGGCAGCGCCGACACTGCCAGCCAGCAGCGAGGCGCCTTCAGCACCGATTTGCAGTGAGGTGGCGAACACCAGCACCGTCAGCGATTGCATCGCAAACGCGATGAGGCGCAGCGGCTGCAGCGAGGCACGCAGCGCGATGGCATAGGCCGCAAGCGCCATCAGCCCGGTCGCCACAGCGGCCCAGGGTTGGGGCAGCAGCATGAACGGCCCCAGCGTCAGCGCGGCCATGCCGACCCAGGGCAATGCCAGCCCGGTTGCCACGTCCCACGGCTGAGGGTTCGACCGCGCAACCGGGCGCTGAAGCAGCCACGTGATCAAGATGCTGGCGCCAAGGCCGAGCGCCGCGACGAAAGGCCCCTGCAGCAGCGGCCCACCCGCTTCGCCCATTTCGTGAGCGTGAATGGCGAGGCCGAAAGCAACGGCGGCAAGTGCCTGCAAGACCAGCGCCACCGGCTGCAGGGGCGCCATGCCGCGACGCCGGCCGAGCGCGAAGGCCGCCAACGCGAGCAGCGAGCTGGCCGTGGCCGCCCATGGCGGCGTCAGCGTTTGCCAAGGTAGCAATGCGAGAGCGGCCATGCCGACCCACGGCAGCACGCTGCCGGCGCGAGATTCCCAGTTCAGCAGCTCGTGCAACCGGGCGCGCCGAAGCAATGTCAGGCTGGTGAACACGCCAGCAGAGACCATCAGCGGCCCGAGAAAACTTCCGTGCAGCAAGGGGTGTCCGGCAGCGCCATCGACCGACGTTGCGCGCAGCAGTTGCACAAGGGAGCCTGCGAGAAGCGCGAACGAGAACGCCCGCGCATAGGGTCTCGCCTGCCGCACGCCCAGCCAATACATCCCCGCCGCCTCGATTGCCCACGTCGCGCCGGTCCACTGACCTTCGAGACCCAGCGGGATGGCCAGTGTCGCGAAGATCACGCCGACGATTGCATAGGCCTCGGCCAGCAGGCGCAGACCACGCGGCTGGCTGACAAAAACGACCCAGCCCAGCGACAGATAGAAGGCACCGAAGCCAAGCGCAGAGAAAGCAGCACCGAACTCCCACTGACGCGTCATCAGATACTGCAGGCCGAAAGCAGCCATGGGTGCACCGAACACCAGCGCGCTGTCGACCCGACCGACACGCCGCAGCGTCGCGACCGCGCGCTCGGCAAGCGGCAGCTTGTCGTCGGGCGGTGCTTCGAACAAGGTTCGACGAGCGAACAGCAAACCAATCGCTGCGAACAGCACGAACAAAGCGATCAGAAAGACTTGCACCGTGCCGTATTGGTCGGGCGTGTAGTACCGCTGTGCCCACGCACTCGCGAGAGTGAATGTGCCGACAGCACCGATCAGGTTCAACAGCCGCCAGGCCTTGAACCAGGCGACCAGAAAAATGCCGATGTCGAGGACCAGCATGTAGCTCAACAGCCCGATCGCGTTGTTGCTGCCGGTCGATGCGAGCACCGGCGCGGCGAAACCTTCCAGCGCCGCCACGATGGCCAGCACCGGCGCGTTTTGCGCCACGGCCAGTACGGCACTGAGTACAGCGACCGCGAATAGAAAGCCGAAGCCGATCGTGGGCGGCAACAACTCGTGGACCTTCATCGCGGCTAACGTCGTGAGGTAGAAAACGCCAATGCCTGCACCCTGAAGAATCAGCGCATAACTCGCGCGTTTGCGGCGCAGGAACCAGCCCAACGCCAGCAGGGAGGCGCCCACCAACACCACGCCGGCGTAGCGCAATTCGATCGGCACCGTCACGCGCTCCGCGGTGTAGCGCAGCAAGAACGCCAAACCGAGAAACAGGATCAGCACACCGAGCTTGACCAACACGTTGCCACCAAAGATCAGGCTGCGAATGGGTGCTGGCAGGCGGTCGCGAAGCGGCACGGCCGGAGGAGGAGGAGGAGGTGGTGGTG